>JBFJYX010000187.1:0-6316 GCA_041622415.1 Pontiella sp. | reverse complement strand
GCCCATCCTGCCGGTCTTTAAAACCGCCGAAATTCCAGACCGTGTAAAAGATAAAATTAAGTACACCCTGATCGACGGAGAAGCCGACCTGGATTCGGAACTCATGTTTAATGTTTATTGACGCATATGAGCTACATTATGAAATTCAAGACCTTTCATTTCAGCAGCGGTTTAATATTCCGGCCTTTGCGGTATTTCATAACGCTCATGGCGGCGACCTTGCTTTACGGCAGTATTGCCGTCGCTGAAATGCGGGTGTGGGAGGATACGAGCGGTAAACAGGTGAAGGCCCGGTTTGACCGTGAGCTGTTCGGCTCGGTCGAGCTCAGACGTCCCGATGGATCGCTCTACTCCATCCCGCTGGAAAATCTTTCGCCGCAGGATCTCAGGTATCTCCGGACCCGGATTCCTCCAGAGATTGAAATCGAGGTGCGTACGCTGAAGCGGGAGAAAGAGAGAAACAAAAATGCCACACGGTCTGAGTTTGAGCAGTTCAGTGATGAGATCGAGGTGGTCACGGCCAATGTATTGATCCGGCAGAAAAGCAGTGCGGCTTTTGAGGGTGCACTAAGGGCGGAAATCTATTTTATCGGCAGGGAGGTGGCCACCCCTGAAATCTACCGGCTCTCCGCAAAGAGCACGGCCCAGGTTCGCCTCACCGAGGAAAACCAACGGAAATTTGCGTTCGGGAGTTCGGCCGATTTCAGGATCTATGAAGAGTATAACAAGGACACGCGCGGGGCGGACTATGTGGGCTATCTGGTGGTCGTTCTTGATGCGATGGGAAAAAAACTGAAGACCCGGACCAATGTTTCATGGCTGGATGAGGATGAAAAAATAGATGCTTTGCGAAAATTTTATGTTGATGCATTCTTTGATGCGAACTGTCGGAAACGTTCCGTTCCCCGGCCCAGTTACTACGACGCCAGAAATGAGTTTTGATCATGGTCGGTACGGATCTTTCCGGCGCTCCATCTATTGTGCAGTCTCATGTTCCGCTCGCCAGTGGGGTTGCATGAGAACACGGTTGACCTGATCGAGGCCCGATACCCGGGCAGTAAATGCACATGGACGGCGGTGTAACAAGGGCGTTGTCGTTCGGTACTGCGTGAACGAGAAAAATATGGGGTTGAAAACGTGCTACAAAAAACAGCAGCTCCAGCGTTGGAGTACTAGAATATATAATCTTGCAAGTATATTGTAGTAAACGGGAAGCGTTAAATGGTGTGGGTGTCGAATTATGATTCCCTCTCTCTCCGCCACTTTAAAGGCCGCATGTTCATGCGGCCTTTTTTTTATGCCAAAAGAGGGGTGAGAACCGACGGTTCGTCGCGCAGAGGGGCTTGGGCTTGCGGGAGCAATGGCCGACGCATCGGCCGGCGGGGAGCAGACGAGCGTCGTGGTGATGGCATCGGCCGGTTTTTAACGGTCCGGGCCGGAGAAGAGGCCGAGGCGGTGGGCTTTGTGAATGGCGGCGGGGGCATTTTGCACATCGAGTTTTTCGTAGATATGCCGGATGTGCGTGGCCACGGTGAAAACGCTGATGTTCAGTTTGGTGGCGATCTCTTTTTTGACGAGCCCTTCGCCGAGCAGCGTGAGGGTCTCGTACTCCCGCTCGGACAGCAGGCCTTCCTGTTCGCTTTTGGGCAGTCGGGTTTTCATGGCCTTCAGGATAAAGCGCGCCACGGAGGGATCGAGCGACGAACCGCCATCGATGACCGTTTGAATGCTGTCTTTGATCTGCTGAATCGTAGCGGATTTCAGCAGGTAGCCTTTGGCGCCGCGTGCTATGGCCTGCAGGACATCCTCTTCGCGGTCGGACTGGGTGAGTACGATGACGGGCGTGTCCGGAACGGCCTTCGCAAAGTGGGGCAGGGCTTCGAGCCCGGACATGCCGGGCAGGTTAAGATCGAGCAGAATGAGGTCGGGCACGATACGGGTCGACATATCCTGAAAGCTGCGCAGGGCCCGCTCTGCCGTTCCGACCTGGCTGACGAGTTCCATGGACGGCTCGCGTTTGACGGCGATGTCGATAACCCGTCGGTATTCCGGGTTGTCTTCCACGAGCATGATTTTAATTGTTCTGTTCATACATGATGCCTTTCAGATCTTTCGGAAGTTCAGCCCCCGCCGGGGGCGGAACTTGAGGCTGATACAGGTTCCGCCCGATTCGGAGATGGATGAGGTTACTCGGCCGCCGAGCAGGTGTGCACGGCGTTTTAAGGAGGATGGAACGTCGCCTTCGAGGCCGTGTCCATTGTCTGAAATGGTTAAGTTAATTTTTTTAGGGCCGGCGGTCAGGTGGATACGCACTGCGGTTGCTTCGGAATGACGACTGATGTTGACGAGGCTTTCTTTGTAGAAGAGAAACAGGTCGGCCTTGATACGCGGCTTGAGTTTTTCGAGGACGTCTTCGCCTTCAATCGAAATATCGTACTCCAGATCAGCCATGATCCGGCGGGCGCAGCGCCGCATGTCTTCGGGCAGTTTCCCATAGATATCGGCCTGCTGCATGTCGGCACAGTGGCGCGCGGCCGAGCCGCTGCGTTCGGTAAGCGCGCGGATTTCATCAACGGTTTCCATGAGTATATCGGGCGAATCCACCGCGTCTTTGGCCAGGTCGCCGAGCAGGCCGATGGCATGCAGATTGGCGCCGAGTTCGTCGTGCAGGTCGGCGGCAAAGCGTTCGCGGATGCGGGAGACCTGGCGTTGCCGGAGGATGTGGTCGATCAGGATGGTAAAGCCGACGGCGGTGGCCAGCAGGGCGGCCAGCCAGATCATGCGGTTCAGGTTGGCTTTCTGGCGCGCATAGCGTTTGTTGAGTTCGTCCACGACCCGGGGGCGCTCGGTTTCCAGTTGATGGCGCAGGGCCAGCTGGTTGAGCCAATCGCGGATGGGCAGGACATTTCCATACATGTTCCGGCCATCGGTCAGGCTGGAGGTGCGGCGGATTTTCCGGGTGGTTGTAATGCTGGAGCTGACGGTTTTATGGAGGGCCACGTTCTGACCTCTGGAAAAAACCTCGATTTCGGTAAAACCGAACAGCGGCAGTTCGTTGCCGAAAGGCAAGGGAGGGTCGATGACGCTGAGGCGAATGTAGCGGCAGGAGGTTTCGGGGAACGGCCACATAATGATCGGCCCCGAGTCGTAAAGGGTCTCATGGTGCAGATCGAGGAGGGTAACGGCATCCGAAAAATCGGACTGGTTTGCCCCTTCGATGCGCATATGTTTCGGGATGCCCATATCGCCGGTATAGGCCTGCGGCAGGGTATCGCTTTGTTCCGGGGCGTGGAGATGGATACCGGAGATCGGGTGGTCCCGGCCCAAATCAATGGTCAGGACAGGATGCTCTTGGATGCCGATTCGGGCAAGATAAGCCACGCTCTGGCCCCCCTCGGCGGCGTCCATCAGATAGGGCACGAAACCATCGACAACAAAACGCTGATCCCATGCGCCGGACGGGCTGGCTACATTGGAGGAAGTTTTGACGAGCTGCCGAAGCGCCACATTTTCCTGACCGCTGAACGCCAGGATTTCCGAGAGTTGGAAAACATAGCGCTGATCGACTGCACGACGGGAAAGCTGTTCGGCCTCCACCCGGATCCAGGATGCGGTGATCCCGTTGCACGGTATGGCGAATGGGGCGATGCGGGGGAGGATGCCGTCGTTGCGGGTATTATATTCGGCCACAACGCGGCCTTTGCGGTCCGCATCGGTTCCGGCGATCAGGCGAAAGACGCCGGGGAAGGCATCGGCCTCGAATTCGTTTGCGGCATCGCGCCGGATGGCCGGCACGAGCATGACTTCGTCGAGCGGCACCGTTTTTCCGAAATCGATTTCAATCCATTCCGGATGGTCCGGCGTTTCATGGGGTTCGGATCGATAGCCAATGGCGCCGATACCGCCGCCGAGGCTGTAGTTGGCGAGCTGCAACAGCCGGGCATCAATCTCGGTCAGGCGCTGTTCAAGTTGAGAGAGCGGCAGGGTGGAATGCGGCGTCTCCGCGTAAGCGGCCCATTTCAGGAGCAGTCCGGCCAGTATGACGGCACTGAAAAATCTGAGAACTTGGTTCATACCTGTGTCTATCATGAAACATTCCGCCGGCAAAAGACGGAATGGCCCGCCGGTTCTTCCAATCCCTGAACATCATGCCGAAGCGGCTTTTTCCCGCCATCCCTTAAACACCCGATAGGCAAATGTTCGGGGTGAGATAAACTTGTTAAGTTAGATGGGAAAGGTATGCGCTTTTCCTCATGAGGAAGATCAGACGAAAAGGAGCGGGATGATGAAAAAAATACTGTGCGCATTGGGCACTTGTTTGATGATGGCTGGAGCCGCGCAGGCGGTTAATGTCAACTGGTCAGGCGGAGGTACTACGGATGACTGGAATGATACGGGCAACTGGGGCGGAACTGTGCCGGGTGCCAATGCTGATGATAAGGCCCTCTTTAACGGGGCAAGCGACAGCAACACACCCACTCTTGACTTTGCGTTCGCTCTTGTTGCCGATGTGACATTACGTAACGACGCGGTCATCACGATTGGAACCGGTGTGAATATTAGCAACTTTGGGAATTGGCGTCTGGGGGCAAATGCCAATAACAATGGTGGTCATGTGGTCATGACCGGTGGGTCGCTGTCTGGGGGCAGCTTTCTGGTTGCCAGTAGCCCTAGCGCTACTTCACGGTCAACGTTTACTGTGTCGGGAGGCACTCTCACGACATCCGGCGGATTTTCGCTTGGTACGCTGGCGGATTTCAATTTGACGGGCGATACGGCTTCTTTTGATGTGGGAAGTTTTACTGCTAATGGCGGAAGCGTTTTCAATGTGACCTTCAACTCTTCCGGTATCAGCTCTGTTGACTCAACAGGCTCGTTTACTATTGGCGCAACGGCATCTTTGAATGTTGATCTTACTGATTTCTCGGGCGGTGGAACGTTTGACCTGGTGAAATTTGGTTCGATATCCGGCTCGTTCGCTGAGGGCAACATCTCAATCACCGGCCTGGATGGGCGGACCGCCTGGATCGGTTACGATGCCGACAGCATGTATGTGACGGTGTATGCCCCAACTACCGATTTTAATACCGGTGTAACCGGATTATGGACCTCCGATAACAAGTGGACAGCCGGTGTGCCCGGGCCCGACTCTACATCGGTTATTCTCGCCAACGCGAAAGCGACGTTGGATACCGCAGCGAGCATCAATACCCTTACGGTTGCCGATACAGCAACCCTCAATGTCGGGGATGGCGGCGTGCTTACGGCAGGTTCGGACGTGACGTTCGAGGCGGGGTCGACCTACCAGGTTGGGATCGGAGCAACATCTTGCGGCAAGATTGATATCGGCGGTGCTTTGATCCTTGGTAATGGGGTGGATACCTATCCGGTTCTGAATCTCGGAACAATGCAGGGGACGCAACGCACGATTGCTGTGTTTGATGGAGCATTGACCGGTTTGTTTAAGGATACATCTGGTAATGTACTTAGCAATGGTAGCGCGTTACCTCTTCAGTCCGGTTATTGGATCCATTATGTAACGACCCCCGCTTCTGGACGTAAGTTTATTGCCATTACCACTTCTTCCTCAACGCCGACGAGTTCGGGTATTGATCTGCGGGCGTTCGAGACAGCGGAAGGTGTAGTGGTCGAGTTTGTGGCGTATGATGTGGAGGCGGATGGCAGCATTCGGCTGGAGCTGCTGGGCGAAGATGGCTCGGTGGTTTGGTCGGGAACGGTAGATGTTACCGCCGGCCCGCAGTTTATCGCCCGTTTCCCGGTTCCGGGGCTGGAGCCGGGCGGCAGTTATGACTTCCGGGTCCGCGACGAAGTCGGCCAGTGGTGGGATGCTCCGGGCGTGAGCATCGGTACATTCGGAGCCGAAATGACCAGCGCCTCGCTTACGGCGATTACGCTGACGTTTGACAGTCTGCCGGGGCGCGATTACGAGATCCAATGGTTGGAAGAGCTGGGCGGAACCTGGCAGACCGTCACCAATGTAACGGCCGGCGGGGAGCAGACGAGCGTCGTGGTGAGCTATCCGGATACGGCCTCGCCCAGCGGATTTTTCCGCGTGCAGGCTGACTAACCGCCATTTACAGCGATAGGCATATGATATCCCCGGATCGGTGATCCGGGGATTTTTTTGTCCCTGTTGCGGGGAATTCGGCGTTTGAGAATATGAGTTGATCGGCCTTGAAGTCGTGATGCGTCGCCGGGCGCATTATCCTGATCCGGTCCGCCTGATGGGGGATTCAGGGAAAAATACCCCTTTTTGCAGGGTATTTCGACGGATCGGCGCGATTTAAGGCGGTTT
>JBFJYX010000186.1:0-6333 GCA_041622415.1 Pontiella sp. | reverse complement strand
TGCTCCTGTGGAAGCAAAACCAACCATGCTGATTTTCTACGACGGCGATTGCCCGCTATGCTGTGCCAAACGGGATTTCCTGAAGCACCGCGACCGCAAAGGCGTATTGCAGTTTTCCAATATCCGGGCGCTGGATTTCCAACCTCTGGAAAACCTGCCGGATCGGGACGTCCTCGCCTTCGAAATCCACTCGGTCGCGCCCGACGGCCGCGTCCTGCGGGCGATGGAAGTGATTCGCGAAGCCTACCGCATGATCGGGCTCGGCTGGTTGATGGCACCGACGGGATGGCCCCTGCTCCGGCCGCTCTTTGACCGGCTCTATACCCACGTGGCCAGGAACCGCCATAGATACAGCCGCATGTTCCGCCGAAGCAATCGCTAGCCCATCCTGCACAACATCTTGTGCAACCTTAGCAAAACCTCCACTATTTGTGCGTTGACTTGTGCAAAGCGCTCGGACAAAATTTCTTTATGAAAGGCGAAAATACGACGGACATTCCAGGGTGGGAAAGGAGGCCAACTTAAGACCCTCGATTAACATTCAAATTCAACCAATCACGAAAGGCCTGCGGCTATATGACGTCCACCACCAAGCAGAAAATCTTTGTTCTCGACACCAATGTAATTCTTCACGACAGCAGCTGTATCCATCAATTCGGCGAGCACAACATCGTCATACCGATCACGGTGCTGGAAGAACTCGACCACTTTAAGAAAGGCAACGATTCGCTGAATTTTCACGCCCGCGAATTTGCCCGTACGCTGGATTCGCTGGCCGAGGACAAGCTGTTCAACGGCGGGGTCTCGATCGGCACCGGCCGCGGCAAAATCAGCATCAAGCTCGACCGGGCGTTTTCCGAGGACATTGCGGCCAGCTTTACGGACACTAAAAAACCGGACCACCGCATCCTCAACATCGGATACCAGGTGGCCAAAGAGAATGCCGATAAAATCGTCACGCTGGTGACCAAGGATGTCAACCTGCGCATGAAGGCCAAGGCGGTGGGGCTGTTGGCGGCCGATTATAAAAACGATCACGTCTCCGACATCCAGCGCCTCTACACCGGCACCCGCATCGAAGAACACGTCGATCCCGAACTGATCAACCTGATGTATACACCGCCGTACGAATTTCCCTCCGACCAGCTGCAGGTCGAGCGGCCGTTGACGCCGAACGAATATCTGATTCTGCGCGGCGAACGCAAGTCGGCGCTCGCCGTGTATGATGACGAATTAAAGATGATCAAACACGTGGATAAGGTGCCGGCCTTCGGCATCACTCCGAGAAACTCCGAGCAGACCTACGCCCTCGACGCGATCCTCAACGACAATGTGCGGCTGGTGAGCCTGACCGGAAAAGCCGGTACCGGCAAAACGCTCATTGCCCTCGCCGGCGCGCTGAAACGCAAAAAGAGTTACCGCCAGATCCTGATGGCCCGCCCCATCGTGGCGCTGAGCAACAAAGACATCGGCTTCCTGCCCGGCGATATCCAGTCCAAGCTTGATCCCTACATGAAACCGCTGTTCGATAACCTGGCTGTGATTGAACATGCGCAGGGCGACTCCAAGCGCAGCCAGGTCAGCAAACTGGTGGATGATAAAAAGCTGGTCATTGAACCGCTCTCCTATATTCGGGGACGCAGCCTGGTGAATACATTCTTTATTATCGACGAGGCCCAGAACCTGACGCCGCACGAAATCAAAACCATCATCACCCGCGCGGGCGAAGGCACTAAAATTGTGTTTACCGGCGATGTATTCCAGATCGACCATCCCTATCTGGACAGCCATTCCAACGGACTGAGTTACCTGATCGAAAAAATGACCGGGCAGCGGCTCTATGCACACGTCAACCTGACGAAAGGTGAACGTTCCGAGCTGGCGGATCTTGCGGGCTCCCTGCTCTAGTCTAGTTATTTTTGGCGCAGGCTGAACCGGAGCTGGCGGATCTGCATCTCGCGATAGCTGGACTGGAGCTTGATCAGCAGCGGGCGTTTCATCCGCTCCAGCTCCGGGACCCAGCCGGGATGGTCCACAAAAACGCACAGGCAGTAATCCTTGATGTATCCCGGCTCGCTGTGTTTGGCGATCTACTGTCCGGCGAGTTTGGGCCAGGATTCCCGCAGAATGCGGATGCTGTCCTGGACGGGCTGGTCAAAATCCTGAACTACGTTCTTCAGGATCTCCCCCACACTCTTTACATCGCGTTGGGGCGACGGGGGTTTGTCGAGACCGAATCGCACCCGGTCAATGGCCCACCGGCTTTCATTTCGTTTACTTTTACGCGGTTGTTCCATACGCGGATTGAGCCATATTCGCATATTGAATCACAGCGGATTTATTCCTTTATTTACCTCTCCCCACAACAGATTTTACAGTTCACGTCCGGCGGCCTCTTTGATACCGTGAATCTATTGGGAGAGCATATTGACCGCGTTTCGAGGATTCAGGATACGGAATGTTGCGCTGCTGGTTATGCTGGCAGTCATCCTGCCCCTATCCGGCATAGCCTCGTTTTCCATCTATATCCTGCACCGGAATGAAGTCTATCGGCATATCGACGAGCAGCTCGAGACCGCGGCCACCTTTGCCCACCAGACCCTGGGGGCGGATTACCACAACGGGATTCATGATCGGGACAGCATTTCCCCGGAAGAGTTTGACCGCATCGTCGCCCGCCACAATCTGCTCTGCCGGGAACTGGGGCTTGAGTATATCTGGAGCCTTATGGAGCTGGACGGCAAACTCGTCTTCACCTCCTCCACCTCACCGGATAAAACCGTGGCAAACGGAAAACATGCCGGCTTCCTGGAACTCCACACCAATCCTGAATTTTATACGGATGCCCTGCAGACCATGGAGACGAGGTATCAGAATATCTCGGACAAATGGGGTAACATCCGCGCTGTATTGATTCCGCACCGCGATGCTCATGGGCGCAAATACCTGGTCGGTGCCAGTAAAAAACTGACCGAGCTCCAGGCGCTTACCCCCTTCCTTATTCAAAGCACGGTCACGGTGGCCGTCATCTTCCTGATACCGGGAATCCTGCTCAGCGCTTATTTTGCCCACCGCTTATCCCGCCCCATTCGCAGGCTGGCCCTGTTCGCCCAGGAAATTGGAAAAGGCCGATATGAGGTTCAGCTTGAACCCAGCGGCATCGTCGAGCTGGATGTCCTGACGCAGGAATTCACCTCCATGAAAGACTCTTTTGCCGATACCCTGCGCGAACTGGAAAAAATCATGAACATTGTCGCCCAGAGTCCGATCCTGATCTATCAGGTAAAAGCGGATCCGGATATGACCACCGAATTTATTTCCGACAACTACCGGCTCATGGGCTATGACATGGAGCATCTGCGGAACGGCACCATCAAGTGGGGGGATCTCATCCCCGCTGAAGACCTGGAGCGGGTCGACGAAATCGTCGCCCAATCGCTTGCCAAAGGTTCGGATGCTCACACCACCGAACTGCGCATGAAATGGGCGGACGGCACCTACCACTGGTATAAATGCTGGAACCGGTTTCTTCGGGATGAATCCGGGGAGATCGCCAGCGTCCAGGGTATCATGACGGAAGTCACCGATGTGCACGAAGCCCATGAACGCGGCATCAAATATCAAAACCGGCTGCGGGCGCTCACGCAGGACCTGCTGCAGGCCGAAGACCGGGAACGCCGGCAGCTGGCCATGGCGCTGCACGACGATATCGGGCAGATGCTGGCCGCGTTAAACATGAAATTCTCGGTCCTGAAAGAGACGGAAGACCCGGCCGCCGCAGAGGCCCTGGTGCCCCAGGTCGATGAGCTCATTTCACGGATCATGCAAACGACCAAATCCCTCACCTGGGAGATCAGCCCCACCTCGCTCTACGAAATGGATATTGCCGCCGGCCTGGAACGCATGGCGGAAGAAATCCACGATCTCTTCGGACTCGAAACCCGGATCGACGCCGCCGGGCCGCGCATCTTCCTCGATAAAAACACCTGCGCCATCATCTTCCGCTGTGCCAAAGAACTGCTGGTCAACATTGCCAAACACGCCGGTGTTAAAACAGCGAGTGTCGGCATCTCCCACTATGGCGATAAGGCGCACCTGGTCGTCTCGGACACAGGCCGGGGCTTTCAGGTGGAAGAACTCGAAGAGTCCTCGAAAAAAAGCTACGGCCTGTTCAGCATCAAAGAGCGCATCGAGCATCTGGGCGGCAGCATGCGGATCGAAACCTCGCCGCTAAAGGGCACCAAGATCATGCTGATCATTCCCATCGATGTGGAAGAAACCCTGAACTGAAAAAAGCCCCGAATGACCGGGGCTTTTCCAATGGTTGGAAACGCGACTCAGTTTCCGTTCATAAAGTTGACCGCATTCTGGAAGAGCTTCAGGCCGAGCCCCTGCTCCGGCAGCGCGCCGTCCAGTTTCTGCTTATCCCAGTTCGGGTGGTTTTCCGGGAACAGATACGCCTCCGGGTGCGGCATCATGCCGAAAATACGGCCGGTCGGATCCGTCAGCCCGGCAATCGCATTCAGCGATCCGTTCGGATTGGCCGGAAACTCCTGCGTCGGATTATTATCCGCATCCACATACCGCGCCGCTGCACAGCCCTCGGCTTCCAGCTTTTCGAGCAGTGCGTTATCGAGCGTGAAGATTTTACCTTCGCCATGCCGGATCGGAAGCGGCAGGGTGCCGAGCCCTTTGGTGAACACACACGGGGATTCATCTTCAAATTTAATATCCACCCAGAAATTCTGGAAGGTGCCGCAGTCGTTCTGCATCAGCGAAACGGTCGGCTCAAAATAGTTTCCGTCCAGCCCCGGCAACAGCCCCATTTTCGTCATCACCTGGAATCCGTTGCAGATGCCCATAATCAGTTTGCCGTCATCAATAAACTGCTGGAGCTGCGCCTGCATATGGTGTTTGACGCGCAGGGCGAAAACGTGGCCGCTGGTCATATGGTCGCCGTAGGAAAATCCGCCGATAAACATCATCGCCTGAAAATTTTCCAACTGATCCGGATTATCCAGCAGATCGTTAAGATGTACCAGCTCGGGCTCCGCACCGGCCAGCGTCCAGGCATGGGCCGACTCTGCTTCGCAGTTCACCCCGTACCCCGTAATAATCAAAACTTTTGGTTTGCTCATTTGTGTTCCCCGTTTTTGATTTTTGATTGCCCATTTTTGATTTCCGGGTCTCCGACAGCTTAATTAGAAAGAGCCTGACGGCGACTGAGTTCCACAAATCGAAATTCAAAAATCCAACTTCAAAAATCTATTTGTTCATATCCTCAAGCATGGCGGTCGCGGCCGCAACCGGATCTTCGGCGTGCATGATCGGACGGCCGATCACCAGATGCGTTGCCCCCTGCTCCACCGCAAACGACGGCGATGCCACCCGTTTCTGGTCGCCCACATCGCCATCCGGCATACGGATGCCCGGCGTGACGAGAATCGCATCCGGAAACGCCTCGCGCAGGGCCTTCGCTTCGTGCGCGCTCGTTACCATGCCGTCAATACCGGAAGAAATAGCCAGCCGGCCCAGTTCCACGGCCTGCTCGGAAACCGTGCGGTTGATGCCAAGGTCTTTAAAATCGTCCGCGCTCAGGCTGGTCAGCGTGGTCACAGCCACAATCTTCGGCGGATGTTCGCATTCCGCGGCGGCTTTGGCGGCATGTTCGAGCATGGCCCGGCCGCCGATGGCGTGAACGGTCATCAGGTTGACCCCGTGGCTGGCCGCGGTTTTCACGGCATTGGCGACGGTCTGCGGAATATCGTGGAGTTTAAGGTCGAGAAAGATTTTTTTGCCGCGTTTTTTCAGCGGTTCCAGCACGGACGGCCCTTCGGCACAGAAGAGTTCGAGACCCACTTTGTACCACTCAATAAAATCGGGTAATTCCTGAAGTTTGGCCTCCATGGCCTCGGCATTCGGCACGTCGAGCGCCACGATCAAATCTGCTTTATTCATCCGAAAATCCTTTCTGCGTTCCAAAGTGCGGAAATCTAGCAGAAAAGTTCCAGCGGCTGGAACCCTTTCCCGCGCGTTTTTTCAGCCGGAGCGCCGCAGGCGCTGCGCCGCGCACGGTCAGGCGGTATTTGACCGCCGGACAGGCTTCAGATTTTCAGCCAGACGGTCTGATAAGGCTCGAAAGGCAGCACTTTGCCGTCGCCCATATATCGGCGGCCGGTGAGCAGGTCGGTGCAGGTATCGGTGCGGTTCAGGCGGTAAAGCTGATCGTCCACTTTGAGTTCGCGGTACTCATCGGTGAAATTGCTGATGCAGACCACCCGCTCGTCCTTCCATTCCCGCTCCACCACAAACCATTCGGGCCCGATATTGATG
>JBFJYX010000185.1:0-6381 GCA_041622415.1 Pontiella sp. | reverse complement strand
CATTATCTCATTATCCTTGTTGTATTACAACAAGGATAATGAGATAATGGCTGTCCGAAAAGGGGACTGGAAACTGATTAACGGCAGCACGCTCTATAACCTGGCGACGGATATCGGCGAGAGTTCAAACGTGGCCGGAGCCCATCCGGAGATCGTTGACGAACTGAGTGCGCTGGTTGCTGCACTGGATGCAGATTTAGCTGCCAACAGCCGCCCTGTGGGCGTCCATGTGGAATAAGGGTAAAGAGGAAGATAATAATGAGACTGAATAGATTTCAAATGACCATTCTGGGTGCCGGGCTTCTGGCCTGCGCGGCGAATGCGGCCATTACTATTTCATTGGTCGATGATGGCTCCGGCTACGATGAAGCTGCAATGTCGGGCTTCCGCTCAACGGGGGTCGCCAAGAGCTTCGATATCGACGGCGACGATATTTACGGCACGGCCGGCACGTTCTTTTTCGGCCAGGGCGGGGACGCCAATGTGAATTCGCAGCCTTTCAGCCGCCACACGGATAATCTTCCGGCCTGGGTGAACGCCGTTGCCCAGGGAGCCAATTTTGGATCGGTGGCGGAATACAGTACCTATTCTCCGATTGATGATCCGACGCTGACGCCCACGAATGATGTGGCCGACTGGCCGCGCTCGGCCATCGGCCTTTCCACGTTGGGCGGCGTGGGCTCCTGGTCTGAAATCATGACGTTTTCGGTCAGCGGAGCACCGACGGCTTTCCGGCTGGGTATCATGGCGGGGAACGAAGCGAATACGGATGGGCGCTGGGATCCGACCGGGCTGCGGCTTTCAGTCGATGGCGGAACCGCCGTCGAGGTCACGGACCTGCCCATCGTGAACGGCACGGTCGGTATGGTGTTTTTCAATATCACCACCGATGGATCAGCAGGAACCTTTTCGATCGAAGGGCAGCAACGCAAGTCCACCCAGGGGCCGAGCATCGCGGGACTGACGTTTGATGTGAGTACGAACGGCGTTTTCCCGACGGCACCGGGCATTGAATATTTTGTGGTGGCCCATACGGAGACGGAAGGGCTGGGAAAAGCAGCGTGGTCGGTCTCGAATGCGGTTTCGGTGACCGTCTTTGATGCGGCGGATCAGCCGGTTGCCGGGGTTTCGGGGCTTCAGGGCACGGTCGATATCACCTATGTCTCCGGCGACACGTTCACGCTGGTTGCCGAGAGCAGCAACGGCGTTCAGCGGACCGAGTCGAAGGCTATCGTCACGACGACCGGTCAGGATGAGTTGGTCACGTTTACCTTTTCCGATTCCCCGCTGACGAATCCCACCAATTCCGCCTCGCGGACCCGCCGCGATCCCAGCGATGTGATCAAGGTGGGCGACACCTGGCATGTCTGGTACAGCAAGGCCGCCGAAGGGGTGACCTCGGGCTACGACGCCTCGGTCTGGCATGCGACCTCCACCAATGCGGGGAACAGCTGGATCGAGCAGGGCGAGTCCATTCCGCGCGGATCGAATACGAACGACTGGGATTATACCAGCACCTTTACGCCGAACATCCTGCTTCACGACGGAACCTACTATCTCTATTTCACAGCGATCGGGAACGGGTCGTTATCGAAAATCGGGGTTGCCACTTCTTCCAGCCCGTACGGCCCATGGGTTAAATATTCCGGAAACCCGATTTTGACCGACACGGACGATTCAGAAAAGTTTGACAGTTATCTGGTGGACGACTCCTGTCTTGCCGTTCGCGACGGCAACGTCTGGCTCTACTACAAAGGGCGCGCCGACGGCTTGAGTTCATCCCAAACCAAAATGGGCGTGGCGGTTGCTACCAACGGCGTCGGGCCGTTTATCCGGCAGAACGGCGGCGATCCCGTTCAGCTTGGCGGGCATGAAGTGCAGATTTGGGCGGATGAAAACCAGGGCATCTATTCCATGGTCAACGGCGTCGGGCCGGCTACATTGACCCACACGATTCAGTATGCACCCGATGGAATCAATTTTTCAAAATATTGCGATATTTCGAGTAATGAGCCGGGCGCGCCCGGAATGTTTCGGAGAGAGCTGATCGATCCGTCGCTGGGCTGCGTGCCGGAGTGGGGCGTCTACGGTACCCGTTCGATCGGGCGCTATGAAATCGACTTCAGCTATCCCGGCGAGCGGGTGATGGAGCTGGATCCCGGCTCGATTACGGAAGGCAACCGGGTCGGCGATTCGGTCGGGACGCTGAGCGTTACCGATGGAACCAACTATACGTTTGCGCTGCTGCAGATGGTCAGCACCAACGACTTTCTGGTAGGGAGCGCGACCGTTTCGGCCAACACCGTTTTCGATTTGTCGGTCACCAACCAGGTCGGCCTGTTTGTCCGCGGGACTTCCGGTGATTCAACCGTCGATGCCTATTTTGATGTCGATGTGCTTGAAGCTTCCGGACTTCGGAAATGGCGCCTGGACCAGTTTGGTACCGCCGTGCTGGCGCAGGCCGGACTCGAAGACGCGGTCTGGGGCGATGATGCCGATCCGGACGGCGATGCGCTGGCCAATGCGGATGAATATGCCGCCGATACGCTGCCGCAGGATTCCAACTCCGTGCTTCGGGTTGAATCATTGGCCATCAACGGATCTGCGCTGGATCTATCGTGGATCGGCGGTGTGCAGGCCACGCAATATATCGAAACCTGCACCGACCTGAGCAGCAACGCGCTCTGGACGGCCGTGGCCACAAATTTTCCGCCGACCGCGGTTTCCAATGTCTGGAACAGCCCCGTGCCGGTGGAAACCCATTCCGCCATGTTCCGGATTCGGGCGGTGCGGTAATTCCCTGGAAGCGCGTTTTCTGTCATGCCGCGAAGATACGGCTTAAATCCAGCCTTTGCGGAGGGCGGTGGCGACGGCGGCGGCGACGTTTTGCACCTGGAGTTTGATGTAGATGCGGCGCATACGCTTGTCGATGGCGTGCAGGGACAGCCCCAGTTGATCGGCGATCTCTTTTTTTACATAACCCTCGCTGAGCATCTGCAGCACTTCAACTTCCCGGGCGGTGAGAAGCTGGTCGTCCTCGTCGGGTGCTTCGGGCTGGATGCGCCGGATGAGCTGCAGCGTGATGTGAGCCAGCTTGGGATCGATGCTTGCGCCGCCGTCCCAGACTTCCTGGATGCTGTTGAAGATTTCTTTGCGGGTGGCGGTTTTGAGCAGATAGCCGGAGGCGCCGCGGGTGATGGCCTGCAGCACATGCACTTCGCGGTCGGACTGGGTCAGAATGATGATGCGGCATTGCGGAGCCAGCTGAAGGAGGCGCGGGATGGCATCGAGCCCGTGCGTGCCGGGCATTTCGAGGTCGAGCAGAATGATGTCCGGCAGGATGGCTTCCTCTTCCAATAAGCGAAAGGCTTCATCGCCGGAAGACGCTTCGGTCACGGTCTCAAATTTTCCGGTTTTATTCAGCGCCGAGACGATGGCATGGCGGAAAATGGCATTGTCTTCCACCACCATGATTCGGTGTGGATTCGCGCTCATAGTTTTTTCTCCAGGGTAATGGCCGTGCCGCCGCCGGGCGGTGTGGACAGGCTGAGTTTGGCTTTCAGTTTCTGGGCCCGCATCGCCAGATGCGTCGGCTTGTGGCCCTCCGTGCCGCCAAGTCCCTTGCCATCATCGGCAATGGTGAGGGTCAACCGTTGCGCGGTCAGATGCAGGCGGATGACGACTTCGGTTGCACCGGCGTGTTTGACGATGTTGGTCAGTGCTTCCTTGAAAAACAGCAGCAGATGCCATTTTTCTTTCGGGGCGAGCCTGGCGATATGTTTTTCGCCCTGGATGTCAAACTCGGTGATATGTTCCGCAAGAATGAGTTTGGCCATCGTCTGCATTTTTTCGAGCAGTTCGCCGGTGACGCCGCGGGATTCGAGAAAGCGGACCAGGGAACGCGTCGTATTGGCGCTGGTTCGTGCAATGTCGGCGACGGTTGAAAGCTGGGCGCTGTGGGCTTCGGGCATGTCGTCTTCGTGGGCCAGCTCGTCGCAGAGCAGGGCAATACCGCTGAAGTTTCCGCCGATTTCGTCATGGAGATCGGCGGCCAGGCTTTCGCGCAGTCGATAGATCTGTCGCTGGCGGGTCAACCGCTGGAGAAGAACCAGGACAACGGAGAGCGCAAAGATGAGGGCCATGCTCCATCCCAGATTACGAATGATTCGCGATTGCCGGAGATAGCGCCGCTGCAGTTCGGTCTGCAGGGCTTCCTGCTTCACCTCCAGGCGGTTGCGTTCGGCGAGGTCGGTCAGCCATTCGCGCACCGGCAGGGTGCGGCCGATGGAAGACATGCCGTCCACCAGCTTGGCGGGAACGAGCCGGGAGGATTCGGGTTTGTGCGAGAGTTTAACCCTGGCCCCGCGCGAGACGACCGCGCCGTCTGCGATGACTTCGATTTCCGCAAGCGCAAAGATGCCGCCTTCAGACTGGGGGTGGGGCGGCAGTCCGAGTGCGGTGATCCGTACATAACGGCCCGATGCGTTGTTTGCCGCAAAACAGGCTAAACGGTGCCCGGGCGAGGGATAGTCCTTTGCCCCGGTGTCAAAAATGACGGCGGGGGAGGAAAAGGTCGCATCGTTGGAGACCTCGATCCTGAATTGTTTTGGAAATCCCAGTGCGGTTTTGTGGAACACCGCGAAGTTGTCCCCGACGTGAACGGGGTACAGGTGGATTTCATCCAACGCATATTCCCGGCCCAGGTCCAGGGTCATGGATACCGGCGTGCTGCTTTCGGGGGGAACACGTATCCGGCAAAAGCTTCCATCGGTGAAATCGCGGCTGCAGGGCTGGGAAAAGGGCATGTAGCCATCGGTTAAATATTTCCTGCTCCAGAGGGGGCGGTGCTCGGTGCTGCCGGCCCCTGTGACGGGCTTGCCCAGTGCCAGGTTGCGGTTGTCGTCGAAAACCAGCACTTCACTGAGTGAAAATACGTTCAGAGGAGCCTCGCGGAAGTCCGGCAGGCCATGGGCAGTGATCCTGATCCGGCGGGCGGAACTGCCCGGGCAGTCGATGATCACCGGACTCTGGTTTGGAAGCACATTGAGCGGAGTGACGGCGGAGTCGAACAGAAGGGTGCCGGTTTTGTCATCCGGCCGAGTATAGATGCGTACCTGGAGTCGGTCTGGAAAGCCATAGTTCGAGGATTCCTTGCTTTCACTGATCGCTACCGTCGGAATCAGCATGATGGTATCGAAGGGCCGCGTTTCCAGAAGATCTACCTCCACCCAGGTGCCGTCTCCTTTGCGCGTAGCCTCGAAACCCAGGGTGCCGCCGGATTCGCGTATCAGGCGCAGGGGCAGCTCATCGAGCCGGAGCCGGGTGGTTTCGATCTCTTCTTTAAGGTCGGCCAGCGGACGTTCCGTTACGGAGGCCCGGGCGACATTCGGAACGGGCAGGATGAAGGGCAGTACCGTCAAACAGAATAAAGTGCAGCGCAGATTCATGGATTCATCGAAGCACAGGGCACGATCGTTACGCAAGCAGATAGGTTTTCGAGGGAAGGGCGCGATTGCGTACCTATGCAGATTGAAGGTTTTGTGAAACGCTTTAACCATAGAGCCTTAGTCCGTTCGGCGGGCGGTCTCAATCCAGTGGCCATTTCGCAGGGAATGGAAACAGGTATGAGGAAAGTGTCATGAAACAGGGAATAAAATTAGGAGATAAAGAGATGCGTCGTAAAATCAAATTAGTCATGGCGGGCTTGATGCTGTCGGCGGGAGTCGCGCAGGCTGTGGATATAAGTTACACCGGTACAGTCACAACGGCCGAAAGCATTGGGGCCGGAGATCGGCTGATGCAGCGGGACGGTAAAACAGCCACCATCCTGGCCGGGGGCTCCATAACGATAACAAGCGCGAGCACAACGGCTTCCTGGATCGGGCAAAGCGGTGTCGGAGAAATTATCATCGATGGGGGCGATTTGAACGCCTACCAGGATGCCCTTTTTGCCATAGGAAATGGCAGTTCCGGGAATGGCACGCTTGATCTGTGGGACGGCTCTCTGACGCTGGAGCCGACTGATGTGATCATTATCGGGCGTGATAAAGGGACTGGCGTGCTGATCATCCGTGGTGGCGTGGCGGTTTTAAATTCAAAGCCGGTTTTCGACACGCATGCCTCTAATGCCGGGTTCGGGTCGATCGATTTTGCCGACAAGACCGTTGGCGGAACCAGCGACGGCACCCTCACGATCGCCGGGGCGGATTATGCGTATTATGAATCGCTCTACTTGGGGGACGATCTGACGTACAACGGGGATAACAGTTTATATTCGTTCAGCGAGGTGTTCTCGGTAAGCGGTGAAACCCTCAGTGCACTCCCGCCGCCATCGACCGTGGCCACGATCTCGCCTTCCACGACCTCCGGCTATGCGCCGCT
>JBFJYX010000184.1:0-6413 GCA_041622415.1 Pontiella sp. | reverse complement strand
GGTTCAAGCACCTCCACGCCGGCCTCTTTCAGCATCCGGGCCATTTCAAGCATGATCAGCCCCCCGATGCAGTAGCCGGCCAGCCGCACAGGCCTGGTGCCATGAAACGCCAGCAGCTCCTCAACATAGGTTTTCGCCATATGGCCCACATCGGCAGCCCCGGCATGGCCGTCCCAGCCCATCCACTGAAAACCGTAAATGGGCATTTCATTCTCGAGATTTTCCGCAAACTCGCCGAACACCAGCAGGTTGCCCAATCCGCCATGCACCATAAACAGCGGGACTTCGTCGGGGTTGCCCTCGCGCACCCGCTTCAGCGCCCGGTATCCGCTCAGGTCCGTGCGCCCGCCCGCGTCAATCACCCCCGCAAGGGCCCGGACGGTCGACGACGACGCCAGTGTGGCCAGCGGCAGTTCGACCCCGAACACATCATGGATCTGCTGAAACAGCCCCACGGCCCGCAGCGAATCACCCCCGAGTTCAAAAAAATCCGCCTCGGCGGGAATCCGGCTGAACCCCAGCAGGTTGCCGTACACCGTCGCCAGTTTTTCCTCGGTTTCCGTGGCATAGTCCAGCGCCAGGTCCGCATACCGGCTGGTCAGGATCGACGGCTCCGGCAGTGCACTCAGGTCCACTTTTCCACTCGGGGTCTGCGGAACAGACTCCACGGGAATAATAAAAGCCGGCACCATATATTCCGGCAGTTCCTCGCGCAAAAACTTCCAGAGACTGGAAACCTCAACCGATGTGCCGGTTTCAGCCTTCACATAAACCACCAGCTGGCGAAGCTGATCGCTCCCGCACACCGTGCGGGTAAACGACTGCTCCACGCCGGGATAAGACGCAACCAGATTATCAATCTCGCCCGGCTCAATCCGGTGTCCGCGGATTTTCACCTGCAGATCAGCCCGGCCCAGAAAACGGATCGTCCCGTCTTCATTGATGGCCCCGAGGTCGCCCGTTTTATAAAGCCGCGGCCACCCGGAGGCCTCACCGGGATTCTCAACAAAAACCTGCTCAGTCAGGTCCGGCCGGCCCGCATATCCGTTCGCCAGGTTTCGGCCGCCCAGATAGATCTCGCCCGCCTGCCCGGCCTCGACCGGTTTCCCGTCTTTGGCAAGAATCAGGACCCCGCAGTTTTTGATCGGCGTTCCAATGCTTGGAAGGTCCGGCCACGCGGCCGGATTGCCCTGCAGCAGATTCGCGGTAATCACGTGCGTTTCCGACGGACCGTACTGATTGTCCAGGGTCGTCCCGTCCAGTTTTGAGAAGAAAGCGCGCATGCCGTCGTCCATGCGAAGCTGTTCCCCGGCCGTGATAATTTCCGTCAGGGCCTCCGGATAAATTTTACGGATATGGGCCGTCTGCACCAGAGACCGCAAAGCCACGAAAGGCAGGAACAGGCGCTGAATGTCATTGGAAACCAGATAGTCCAGTAACGCCCCGGGATCGCGCCGCACCGCGTCATCCACCAGCACCAGCGTTCCGCCCGAAGCCAGCGTTGTGGCAATTTCCTGGAATGAAACATCAAAACTGATGCTCGAATACTGCAGCACCCGCGCACCGGGCCGGAACGAGGAACGCTCCAGCTGCCATTCCACCAGGTTGGCCAGTGCCCGGTGCGGCATTTCGATCCCTTTCGGACGGCCCGTCGAACCCGACGTGAAAATAATATAGGCCGGGTCTTCCGGATTCAGCTGCACCGGTTCCGCGGCCGACTCAAAATGCTTCAGGCTTTCCTGCACATCCGCCCAGGTCCAGACCTTGGAAACGCCGGCAAGTGCCACGCTCACCTCTTCCACAAAAACGCCCGCCACCCCGGAATCCTGAACCATGATCTCCAGCCGGTTCGAAGGGTAAGCCGGATCCATCGGAACATAGGCCGCCCCCGCGCGCAGAATCCCGATGATGACTGCCACCATGTCGATGGAACGTTTCATCGAAACGCCGACTTTATCGCCGGGCGCAACCCCGCAGGACTGCAGGTAGGCCGCGATCCGTCGGCTCCGCGCATCCAGCTCGTGATACGTGATGCTCCCCTCAGGACACTGAACGGCCACCGCCGTTCCATGCGCTTCAAAAGCAGCGTCCAGCCACCCGTTCACGGTCGAAAATACCGGCGGGGTTTCCTGACCCGCGGCAGTCGGTTTATCTATCGGTCCACTCATAGGTTTTGTGAAGGATCAGGCCAACTAACGTTGAACAAACTGCACAACCTTGCCCAGGTTTTTCCAGGCAAGCGTGTGGAGATGCCCAATCCGGTTTCTCCGGATGACATCCCAGTCTTCCCGCGATTTTGTGATGACATGCTTCAGGCTGCGGTTGCTGATTCCCCCGATCCGCATCTTCACCAACACCATCATCAGGTACGCCGGCTCCACCTCATACTCTGCCAGAATGCGCATCATAAAATCATAATCCGCGGCACAGCTGTATTTCGTGTCAAAATATTCCCCGTTCGGCAGTTTGGCCTGCTCATAGATTTCCCGCCGCAGGTACAGGGTCGGATGCGGCGGCATCCAGCCCCACTTCAGTTTTCTCCGGTAATAAATTCCGCTCTTCCAGTGCCGCACCAGCCCGAGCTCCCCGTTTTCCAGAGGCTGGACATACTGCAGGTCGCCATACACGGCATCGGCACCCGAATTCTTCAGTGCACAGCCGATGTGATACAGAACGCCCGGAGCCGCCAGCACATCGTCGGCGTGCAGGAAGCCCACAAAATCACCGGTGGCCATACGCACGCCCTTATTCAGCGCATCGTAAATGCCTTTATCCGGTTCCGACACCCACTGGTCCGGATGATAATCCTGCTGTTCGATCAGCTCCAGCGTACGGTCGGTCGATCCGCCATCCACCAGAATCCACTCCACATCCTCGCGCGGCACCGTCTGCTCGCGCAGCGATTTCACCGTATCCAGAATACTCGCTTCAACGTTGTAGGTGGCGGTAATGATCGAAAACTTCATAAATCAGGCGCTCCACTCCCGATACCAGGATACAAACTGCTGCAGTCCGGACTTCAGGTCCGTGACGGGCTGATAGCCCAGCTTCGATTGGGCCGAAGTAATATCGGCATAGGTGATCGGCACATCACCGGGCTGCATCGGCAGCATGTCCATCTGCGGCTCAATGCCCAGCGCCTCGCCGAGATAAGCAATCATATCCATCAGCCGCTCCGGCTGATTGTTCCCCAGATTGAAAATCTCATACGGCGCCAGACCGTCGGCAAAAAGCGAAGCCGTGACGCCCTGAACAATATCATCAATATAGGTAAAATCGCGCTTCATCTCGCCGTGGTTGAACACCTTGATCGACCGGCCCTTGAGCATGGCATCCGTAAACAGCCAGTACGCCATATCCGGCCGCCCCCACGGCCCGTACACCGTGAAAAACCGCAACCCGACCGACTGGAATCCATACAAATGCGTATAGGCATGCGTCATCAGCTCGTTGGCCTTTTTCGTCGCCGCATAAAGACTCACCGGATGGTTCACCGGATCGCTCTCGCTGAACGGCACCTTTTTATTTCCGCCATAGACGCTCGAGCTCGAGGCATATACCAGCCGGTCAATATCATGATGCCGGCAGGCTTCGAGAATATTCAGGTGCCCCGCCAGATTCGACTGCTCATAGGCGTGCGGATTTTCAAGCGAATACCGCACCCCCGCCTGGGCGGCCAGGTGGCAGACCCGGTCAATGGAGGCCTCCTTAAAAAGCCGTTCCACGCCATCGCGATCCGCAAGATCCAGCCGATGCCCGGCATATCCGTCACGACGCTCCAGCCGCGCGTGACGCGCGTCCTTCAGCGGCACCGGATAGTAATCATTGAAATTATCCAGCCCCACCACTTCATGCCCTGCATCCAGCAGCGCATGCGCGACATGCGAACCGATAAACCCGGCAGCCCCGGTGACCAGAATCTTCATCGTTGCGCCTCTTTCCCCCGGTTCTTTGCCCGGATCTCTTTCACCTTCAGGTCGATCATAAATTCATACATGCTCCGCATCAGGGTATAGCGCAGTCCGGCCGCGCCATCCAGAAATCCCATGCGGAAAAAATAGAGATAAACGAAAACCAGCAGCGGCCGCCCCGGCATGCGATAGGCCAGCTGCTTGAGCGCTTTTCTGCGCAGCACGGCATCCCGGCAGAAAAGTATGCCCATGGAAAATTCCTCCTGCACCTCGCCCACCAGCGCCACCGCTTCCATGGACGAATACCGGTTGTGCCGCTCGAACCAATAGGCAATGCCCTTGGCAAACGGATAATGAATCAGGTGCGCCTCCAGCTCCCGGATTTCGCCGTCGGCAATATATTCCTCATTAATCTCGCGCTCAACCCGGACGCGCCCTTTGCGGACCAGACGGCCGAACCACGTGGGATAGCCCGAAGAATGCCGTATCCACCGCCCGAAAAAATAATCCTTCCGCCGCATCCGCAGCATCACCAGATCCTCCGGCGCATGTTCCAGGCATTGGAACATTTCCTCCTTCAGCTCCGGCGAGACACACTCGTCGGCATCCACCATGAGGATCCACTCGTATTTATACTCCAGCGCAAGCGCCGCGTTGCGCTGTGCGGCATAATGATCAAACACCCGGCTCTCCACCCGCGCCCCGAGCGACCGGGCCAGCTCCACGGTGCGGTCGGTGCTGTAGGAATCAAACACCACCACATCATCGCACCAATCCACCGAGCGGATGCAGCGTTCAATATTGACCTCTTCGTCTTTGGTCAGAATCAGAATCGAAACCATCGGGATTAACCTTCCATCTCGCGCCGCTTGAGCTCCCGTGCAGGATTTCCGGCCGCCACCATCCACGCGTTGATACTTTTGGTGACCACCGCGCGGGCCCCGATCACGGCGCCGTCCCCGATTTCCACATTCGGCCCGACAAAGGCATCGGCGCAGATCCACACCTGGTTACCCACCTTCACCGGCGGGGTCAGCAGCGGCAGCGCGGGATCGGTATAATCATGCGTGCCCGCGCAGATGTGCGCGCGTTGCGAAACCGTGCTCTTTTCCCCGATCGTAATCAGACCGAGGTTGTAGATATAGGCGTGTTCACCGATCGAAGACCAGTCCCCGATTTCCAGGTTCCACGGAAAATAGATGGCCGCCGTATTGGCAATATTGACGTTGCGGCCGACCTTCGCCCCGAAGCAGCGCAGGATCACGCGGCGCGGCCCGTACAGCGGCCGGGGAACCAGCCGGAAAAGAACGCGGCCGAACGCCCAGGCCACACGCATGACCTGCACCGAGGCCGAATATTTCCGCGCCGATCGATTCGATTGAATATCCAATGCACTCATTTGACCCCGATGTCCACACAGTCCGGCACTTCGCCGCCGGAAACACACCACCGGTACACCCGGCGCATGTTTTCCGCAATCCTAGGCCATGTGTATTTTTCTTCAACCAGTTTCCGGCCCGCAGTTCCCAGTTGTTGCAGCTCCCCGGCCGACAGGCCCGCCAGTTTACGCAGCCCCGCAGCCACCGATTCATCGGAAGGTTCAATTTCAATCGCCGCTCCGGCGGTAAAGCCGTCGGGAATATTACAGAACCGCGTTTTAATCACCGGCAGTCCATACGACCACGCTTCCAGCACCGTCATCGGAAGTCCCTCGGAAAACGAAGGCAAAATATAGGCATCCGCCGAACGCCACAACCGGTCTTTATCGTCGCCGAACGCCGGACCGCTAAACTGCACGGATTCCGCAATACCGAGCTCGTCCACCAGTTGTTCAAGTCCGGCGCTGTGCCCCCCGTCATCCCAGCCCGCAATCACCAGTTCCCAGGCGTTTCCAATGGTTGGAACTTCCATCGCCCAGGCACGGATCAACTGCTCAATTCCTTTTTTGGGATGCAGCCGGCCGAAAAACAGCAGGCGTTTGCGCTCGCCCTTTTCAACCGGTTTTCCAAGGTCCGGCAGGGAAACCCCGTTGGGAATCACCGCCACCGGATTTTTCAGGCCGTACGCCCGGATCGATTCCAGCTCCGATTCACACAGCGCATGCAGGCACGAAGCCCGCCGAAGCGATGCATTCGCAAACAAGACTCCTGCCAGCTTCTTTTTCCATCCCGAATTCTGCAGCGCCCAGGGATCGAGCATGCCGTGCGGACTGATCACCACCGGCCGGCCGCTCTTCTTCTGCCACTGCAGCACCGCCCACTGATCATCCAGCCAGATCCCGTGCTGATGCACCAGATCCGCATCCGCCGCTTTAAGCTGCCGCCGCAGTTCAGCGGAGGAAACCAGCGGCCCGAACGCCGCGTACGGCATAACCGGCACCGGCTGCCATTGCAGGCGGTCTTCCTCTTCGAAGGTGGTTCCGGCTCCGTAAACCTCCACCGCGTCGCCGGCCGCATGGATTGCCCGGCACAGCTCGCTGACCGCATAAAAGAGACCGCCCGC
>JBFJYX010000183.1:0-6415 GCA_041622415.1 Pontiella sp. | reverse complement strand
GTTTCATCGTTTCATTAAAAGCATCATCCCCGTTGCGGGAGCGGAAAAACGACCCGTTGAAAAAGCCGTGGCCTTTGCCTGCGAACGGCACAAGCACACATTCATTACCCGCTTTTTTCATGAGGCGATCAAAACGCTCGGCATTTTCAAACGGCACCGTGGTGTCGGCCGTGCCGTGAAACAGCAGGGTCGGCACAATGCCCGGGGTTACATTGTGGCAGAGCGAGATTGCCGTCTGCTTTTCCAGCGGAATGCGATCGGACCCGAAGCCTTTATCCGTGGTATCCAGCACCGGGTTATAGAGGATCATCAGATTCGGGACCGAGCTCACGCCCAGGTCATCGGTCGCTTCTTCAAGGCCTTTAATCACTCCGGTCGCCCCGGCAATATGGCCGCCCGCCGAACCGCCCGACGCCACGATCCGGTCCGGATCGATCCCGAGTTCCGCGGCATGTGCACGAAGATAACGCACCGCCGATTTGGCATCCATGACGGATTCAAACGGCGTGGTTTTGTTGCGGCTCTTGACGCGGTAGTCGGCCGAAAAGCAGACCAGCCCCCGGTCCGCAAAGGCGCGGGCCTGCTGGTAAAACTGTTTCGGGCTTCCGGTTTCCCAGCCGCCCCCGAAAAAGAAAACTATCGCCGGCCGTTTATCCGAGGTTTGGAAACCTTCCGGTTCAAAAACCTGCATCTTCAGCTTTACGCCGTCGATCTCTTTATAAATCACCTCGCGGTCCGGCTTGAACCCGTCCCCCATCGCCAACACGGGGCACAGCGCAAGCAGCACCAGCCCCCGGATCATATGCGTCATTCCAAATCCCCTGTTTAATCTTTGCTATTCGCGTCCGCTTTTCCAAAGCACGATATCATCCACATCGTTCTTCTGTGCCGCTCCGCCGGTACTGCGCCCGCGGGCCACATCGGACTCCAGTTGTTTGAGTAGACGCTCCACAACCTCCGGATGGGACTCGTAAAGATTGGTGGTTTCACCGGGATCGGCTTCCATATCGTAAAGCTGTGCAACGGTCGCATCGGCCGGCATCGCCTCTTCGACCGGTTCAGTCCAGCCGCCGGAGCTTTTGGCCAGCAGCAGTTTCCACTTGCCCTGGCGATAGGCAAAGTGCCCGCTGAAGGAGTGATGGATCACCCCGGCGCGGGAGGATTCAATCTTTTCGCCGTCCAGCGCCGGAAGGAAGCTGACGCTGTCCTCGCCCGCGTTTTCGGGAATATCAGCCCCGGTCAGCTCGGCAGCGGTGGCCATCAGATCGTTCAGGGAAACCAGCTGATCGCATACGGTTCCGCCCTGGACCTTCGCCGGCCAGCGCAGGAAAAACGGCACCCGGTGCCCGCCGTCCCACAGGTCGCCCTTGGATCCGCGATAGATCCCGCTGAAATGATGGCCCAGCTCCAACAGCTTTTTCGTGCCGCACCATTTGGACGTCCCGTTATCGCTCGTCACGATCACGATGGTATTTTCACCCAGCCCGGACGCATCCAGGGCATCAACCACCTCACCGATAACGGCATCGGTCTGCATCACAAAATCACCGTACTGACCAACCTCGCTCTTTCCCGTCCATTCCGACGTGGGCACAATCGGCGTGTGCGGCGACGTCAGCGCCAAATAGATAAAGAACGGCGTTTCCTCATCCTGCTGCTGAATATATTCGATGGTCTTCCGTGTCAGCCGCGGCAGGGTCTGCTCGTCGTCGAAATCCTTTTCCGCGGCCCCTTTGCGGCCGCCGCTCCCTTTGAGCACCGTGCATTCACCGAGGAACCGGTCGTTTTCAATGTAGATGTACGGCGGAATATTCAGCGACGAAGCAATGCCGAAGAAATAGTCAAACCCGAGATCGACCGGTCCGCCGGTGATCGGTTTGCTCCAGTCCACATTGGGCAGTGGTTCGTCATTCATCGGCTCGCCGTTGACCGTCTGCATACCCAGCCCGATATGCCACTTGCCGATACAGGCCGTATTATATCCCTGCTGCTTCAAAAGGTCGGCCACCGTCAGGCGGTCGGCATCAATCAGCGGCGGATCGTAGCCCATCAGCACCTGCGCCTGCAGTTTCGAACGCCAGTTGTAGCGCCCCGTCAGAATGCTGTACCGCGTCGGCGTGCAGACCGAAGAACTCGTGTGCGCATCCGTAAACGTCATGCCCTCAGCCGCCAGCTGATCCATCCGCGGCGTGTCGATCTTTCCCATATCGGGATTCAGGCACGACACATCGCCATAGCCCAGGTCATCCGCCAGGATATAAATAATATTCGGCGTATCCTGCGGCGGGCGCCCGGCGGCCGATACCTGCAGCGCGGCCAGGCCCAAACAGGCCCACACCCATCCGATTCGTTTCAAATTCCCTGAATTTCCAATGCTGTTCATTCTGTTTCTGCTCTCAGTCTCAATTTTATATAGAGGGGCTTCAGTAGCGGGAAAACTGAACATATTCAGCCTCCGGTCCGCAATATATCGTCGGGTTTCCCTATAAACCCGCCCGTTTTATTCACGGCTGCGGTCCGGCAGCATGGAGCCCTCGACCCAGTCGCCCTCAATCAGGATGGAGCTGCCGACGGCGGGAATGCCGAAATGGTGCTCATTCACCTGCGCCACCAGCGAACGGATGGCCGCCGCACCGATCTCTTCCGGATTCTGGTCTATCCCGGCATCAATCGGCGTGTCGTGAATACTCGTCGTGGCCAGGGCCACATCACCGGGCACGGAATACCCCAGCCCCGCGAGCATTTCAGGCATATCCGGACAGTGCGTGAGGATGGCTTCCGGCCGTTGCGTTTTCATCCACGCGTCCAGTTTTTCAATCGGCGGGGCGATCTCTTCATATTCCACCAGCAACGGAGCCACTTTATCCCGGCTCTCCAGCTCCGCCTGAAAACCCATATAGCCGGCCACATACATCATCCGTCCGAGACGCAGCCCGATGTAACCAATACGCCGGTATCCCTTCTCCGCCATATGCCGGCACGCCAGGATCGTGTTGCCCACCTGCGCACTGGCCACATACCGAATCGGCGGACCGATTTTATTCCGCCCGAACCGAATCGCCGAAAAGTCGTCCCACGGGAATTCACTCCAGTCCACGGGTGCCGTACGGCTGGTGATCGGTGCCACCGCAATCCCTTGGATATTCCGCTCCAGAAATTCGGCATGCATACTTTTCAGGTCCTGCTTCTCGAGAGAGAACTCCTCGAGACTGAACCCCAGCTGCCGGGCGGATTCCTCTGCGCCCTTGCGGTACAGCTGGAATTCAATCAGTTCGGCATAGCCTTGATCTTCGTGCGCCGGATGAATCCAGGCCAGTACGGCGGATCGCGGATTGTCCCGCGAGGCCTGGCGATAGTGCGACAACGCGGCGAGTGCAGGGTCCGGGGCATAGCCCATCTCCTCCGCCTTCTGCTTCACGCGCTCCTTGGTATCCCCGGAAATACGTGGATTATCCCGCAGCGCCATCGAAACCGTGGCATGCGATATATCCAGCTCCCGCGCAATATCCCGCAGGGTCACAGTCCCGCAGCCGTCTGTTTTTTTCTGATGGTGGTCGTCGTTTTTCATAGTCAAAAAATCTACGGTTCAAACCGATCGGTGCGGAACGGGCAGGCCGGCAGCCCGGCTCCGTTCACCAGATTCACTTCCGGCTTACCTGCAAAGGCATAGCGCACATAGAGCGGCTTTTTAAGTTCAGCCGATTTCAACACAACGGTTTGGCCTTCAATCCCGGCCTCGGCCGGAACCCATTTTCCCGAATCATCGGAAACCCAGAATCCTTTCGGCGCCCCGCCATCAGCGGTTTTCAGGCCGGCGGCATGGTCAAAAGAAACCACCAGCGTTGTTCCCTTTTTTTCCAATGATTGGAAAACGGGCCCCTGCGCTTCAATATCCATGCCCAGCACATCGCGCTGCGCCAGCAGGGCCAGCCGCTTACCGACCGGCAGCTTGTCTTTCGGGTGAATATTTTTCACATCGCCGAGATCAATGGTGTTGGCCACGCTGACCTTCGGCAGTTCCAATGCCTGGAGCTGCGACTCGCGCATCCAGGCCCAGGAATGGGTGATCGGACTCTCCGGCCCGCCCTCCGGCCCGGTGCTCAGCGGCTTGTAATAGCCCGGCAGCATCACCACCAGGAAGTGAAAATCATTGTGTTTCCATTCCGACCGCAAACGCTGCATCCATTGCTTCAGCGTATCGCCATACTTCAGGATGCCGGAGTGGTTTTCAAACCACTGCGTTCCCGACAGGCTTTGCATCGACTGCGTATTCCGTTCGCCCTGATACCACACCAGCCCGCGGCAGGCATACGGCGCCAGCGGCGCCATCATCGCATTGTAGAGGATGTTCGACTGACGCCGCAGGAAGATATCATCCTGCCGGCTCCACGGCTGCGGCCCATCCAGAATGGACTGGATCTTTTCCCGCGTTGCGGCATCCGCATCAAACGCATCCATCATCGTTTTAAAATGCGGCACGGTTGCCGTCATATCACGCGGCATCCACGCCTCGATCGATGAGCTGCCCCAGCAGGTCAGGATAATGCCCACCGGCACATCCGTGGCTTTCTCCAGAAAATAGGCAAACGAAAAGGCCACGGCACTGCCCGGGAGCTCAACCGCCCACCGGCCTTCACAGGCATCCTGTTCCTCAAACGCCACCGTGCGCTTTACTTCAAACGTGCGGAGATTTTCCGCATTGGGCACCAGCGCTTTGATTTCCGGAACCCCGCCATAGCCAAACTGCATATTCGACTGCCCCGAACAGATCCACACCTCGCCCACCACAATATCGGAACGGGTGATTTCATCATCGCCGTCGGAAACCGTCATTTCCAGGGCCTGGAAACTTCCAACCATTGGATCCAGGCTCACCTTCCAATGATGGGAAGCATCGGCCACCGCCGTTTTTATCTGCCCGGCAAATTCAACCGTAATCTTCGAACCGGCATCCGCCGTTCCCCAAACCGGCACCGGCATATCCCGCTGAAGCACCATGTGATCCGTGAACAGCGATCCCAGCTGAAGGTCGGCCCTGACCCCGAGCACCACGCCCAGCAAAACCGCCCCGAACAACATCCATTTTCTCCCTACACTTCGCATACCTTTTCTCCGATTTAGCATCGGCAAGTTATTTCAGATTCACCCTGTAATAGCCAGAATAAGACTCGTCCTCTTCGGCCGCCGAAGCCTCTGCGCTTCCATACAGCGTGATATCATCAAACCGGTTGCCGTAATTGCCGGCCGATGCACCGTAGAGGTAAAACGTCCACGTAACGTCGTCGGCACTTGAAAAATCCGCAAAATCAACCTCTTTCAACTCAACCGAAACATTGTTTCCGGGAAGGGAGTAATTCTGCAGTACAAAGGTTTCGTTGGTGCCGATCAAATAGCTGACATCCAGCTGCCCGCCCACTCCATACTGATCGCTGTAAAACGAGAGCATCTCATAGTCCACCGTATGACCGCCCGCCTCGATGGTAAATGCAAACGTATCGCCGGCCGCGGCCGCCTCACTCCGGTTCGCAGTTGCCGTGCCGGCCAGATTGAAGCCCGGCGCCCCTGATGCCCCGGTCGCAAAAAGCGCGTGCGACAATACAAATTTTGATGAGCCGCCGCCGGTCAGTGAACCGCCCTGCTGCAGGCGCGTAGCCGTGGTGGCCGCGTTCTGATCCGCCGAATCAAATGCCGTCGTATTAAAATCGCCGTTCAACCCCGATGCCGCATCATACAGCGCCAGTACAGACGACGGACCGGATGCCGCGTCATCCTCCATCGTTATGGACCACACCGTCTGCGTTCCCGGCGCGGCGGCCGGAACACCGTCCTCCGCGTCTTCCCAGTCGGCCAGGTTGGAGCTGTATTCCACGCGGTATGCATTGCCGGTCCGGCTGGGCCAGGTCAGCGACACTTCATTACTGACCACGTGGATACCGGTCACTTCAAACAACGAAGCGGCATCGGCTGGATCGGTGCCGGCCCGATATTCAAACCCGTCCTTCTGCCCGTCACCGTCGGAATCCGGGTTCGCCGCATCCGTTCCCAGCGCCGTTTCCTGGTCGGCATTCAGTCCGTCCAGATCCGCATCCAGCGCTTCAAGCTGAAGCATGACCGCCGCATGGGCGGCCCCAAGCGCAAGCTGCCCCGCGGCATTAAAATGAATCACGTTCGGCGCGTCATAAACTGCGCAGTCATCCGCATCGGCAAAACCGCAGCCATCCACATTCGCCGCCACGGATTCCTGCGCCAGCCTCACTTTGCCGGCACCGGTTGTGGTATCCGTAATGGTGGAATACTGATTGGAGGAAAGTCCGCCGATCACAAACGGCAGGCTCAGCCCGCCGAACAGATCCGTCCGCACCCGGGCAATCAGGTCGGTCAGGTTGGCTTCATAGTTATCCGCATTGGCGGCCCC
>JBFJYX010000182.1:0-6421 GCA_041622415.1 Pontiella sp. | reverse complement strand
TATGCTCCACCTTCATGCTTTCGTCCGCGCCGAGGAAGACCCAGAACTCCTCGCCCGGTGCCACCAGTTCCATTCGGGTGGTGGCCACAAAATTGCCGTCCAGAAATACATTCGCCTTTCCTTCGAGAAAGGGATGCGCCCCGGAATTTTCCGCATTGGCTTTCAAATACGCATACGGGCTGAGCTTCGGAATCGACGAATAGCGGAAAGCGGATGGCAGCGCCACCGATGTAACCGCCACGCGATGCTCCACATTATCCGATTCAATATCGCTCGAGCCCTTCACCTCAAAAACCACGGACGCGCCTTTGGCCGTCACACGGGATGAGCGTTGCTGGATCGGTGCCGCAGCCGGCTCAAACACCGCATCCTCCATCAGCGCATCACCGTAGAAATCCGATGCTTCACGATCGGAAAACTCGCTGAGTGACCTCGCCGACTTTGCGGAAAAACTGAAGACGCCGGAGCCCTTGCTGACCGGGGAGGCCATGTTGATGCGCCACGGATCCATTTCCGGATGCCGGCCGCCGAGACCGGGATTGGCGGTGGAGAGTTTCAGTGCAACATCGCTCCAGTCTTCGCCGGTGTTCTGTTTCACGAGTGCAAAATATTTCACCTGCATTTCACGGCTTTCCGTATCCACTCGAATATCATAGGTCGGAATCCACCTCGGTCCGCGCACGATATAGGAAAGGTTGAGCTTGGCTTTCCCGGGGTTGGAACTTTCAAGATCAACCTCAACCACGCGGCGCTGTTTCCGCTGGTGGAGGCCGGCATCGTGAATATCCGCATTCACCTTTTTCAAGGCCTTCTGCAGCTCCTCCAGCTCAGCGAGCGCCGCGCGCCGCCCCTCGTCATACTCCGCACTCTTACCCGTATACAGGGCCAGCATGCTTTCCCAGCTGCCCGGATCCAGCGATGCCGAACCCTCTTCCTTATCCGAGGCATGCGTCACTTTTGCGCTGATGGCTTTGAGGAAGGCCTTCGCCTCGTTAAAACGCTCCATTTTCTGCCGGACCGCTTCGGCCTCTTTTTCCAGATGGTCCTTTTTTTCGAGCAGCGCCCGCCAGGCGTCCCCGGGAACCTCTTCAAAGTTTTCGGTTTTAAAGCGCACATCGAGCACGACCGCATCGCCGGCGCCCGTCACCTGAATCCCGCGAGAGTCGATCGATTCCGGAAGCCGGTCAAACACCAGCGTGGTGATCCCCTGCTCCAGCTGCACCTCCGCGGTGCGCGTGACCTGTGCGCGATCGCCGTAAACCGTGACGTCCGTCACCTGAGAAGATACAGCGAGCATCGCCGTGGCGAGTAGATTAAACATCGAAACCTCCAGTCCCCATTTTCCAATGATTGGAAAATTCTGCCACAAATGGTCCGGGGTCTGGAAACAAAAAGGGCCGCCGTTTGGCGACCCTCCTTCGTGACCAACGGGCAAAACGCCCGCTCCACGTGATCTATCCGCAAAGCGCGAGCAGCACACCGGCCGCTACGGCGGAGCCGATTACACCGGCCACGTTCGGGCCCATCGCGTGCATGAGCAGGAAGTTCTGCGGGTTGGCTTCGAGCCCCACTTTATTGGATACGCGGGCCGCCATCGGAACAGCGGATACCCCGGCGGAGCCGATCAGCGGGTTGATTTTATCTTTGCTCAGCTTGTTCATGATCTTCGCAATGATCACACCCGAGGCCGTACCGATAATGAAGGCCCCCAGGCCCAGACCCAGAATGCCCAGCGTCTGCACATTCAGGAATTTATCCGCCGCCAGTTTCGAGCCGACCGCCAGGCCGAGCATGATCGTGACGATATTGATCAGCGAATTCTGCGCCGTATCCGAAAGACGGTCCACCACCGCAGACTCTTTCATCAGGTTGCCGAGCATCAGCATACCGATCAGCGGCGTGGCCGACGGCAGCAGGAGCAGGCAGAGCACGAGCACCAGCAGCGGGAAGACAATCTTCTCGGTTTTAGTGACGTGGCGCAGCTGTTTCATTTCAATGGCCCGCTCTTCCGGAGTCGTCAGCAACCGCATAATCGGCGGCTGAATGATCGGCACGAGCGCCATATAGGAATAGGCGGCAACCGCAATCGCCCCCAGCAGGTTCGGCGAAAGACGCGAAGCCAGGAAGATGGCCGTCGGTCCGTCCGCACCGCCGATGATACCGATCGCAGCGGCATCCTGCAGCGTGAACAGCCCGCCCATGGCCATGGCGCCGAGCAGTGCAATAAAGATCCCGAACTGCGCGGCCGCGCCGAGCAATGCGGTTTTCGGATTCGCCAGCAGCGGACCGAAATCGGTCATGGCGCCCACACCCATAAAGATGAGCAGCGGGAACACGCCCGATTCCACACCCACCGTGTAGAAATAATACAGGAAACCGCCCGGCTGACCCGGCATCGGTCCCGCCGCAATTCCAGCCATTGGAATATTGGTCAGGATGGCGCCGAAACCGATCGGCAGCAGAAGCAGCGGCTCAAAGCCTTTTTTAATGGCCAGGAAGATCAGCAGCAGACCCACCAGGATCATAACAAACTGACCCGCACCCTGCGGCAGCGAGGCCGGCGCATGATAGCCTTCGGCTTCAGCTTCTTCCACTTCCTGCGTCAGGCGGTCCAGCAGTTCCTGATCAACGCCGTGCACTTTATGGATCTGATCCATCGCCCCGTAAAAATGACCGGCGGAAATTTCCGCATCGACCGTTTTTTCCAGCTGCGACACATAGGCCTCATGTTTTTCCTCGGCCGTCTGCGGGTTAAAGAAACGATAAACTCCGGTTTCCCTGCCGAGCTTCATAAAGCCGTCGGCAATGGAAATCCCCTTCTCGGTCTTCTCTGCATCCGCCGCGTTGCGGGCCTCTTCGGCCTGCACCACGGAGGCTCCGCCCAGAACGGCGGCAGCGAGAAGCCCCATTGTGATGAATTTCTTCATTTGGATTACTCCCTTCGCTGTGAGCCTTAGTTAATGGATGCGAGTGCTTCGCCGGATGTGACCTGCGCGCCGGCTTCAACGGCGATCGAGGAAATCGTACCCGTGACCGAAGCTTTCACTTCAACTTCCATCTTCATGGCTTCAACAATGAAGAGCACATCACCTTCATTCACATGGTCTCCCGCGTTCACGAGCACCTTGATCACCTTGGCATTCATCGGAGCCGGAACTTCGACCGAGTCGGCGGATTCGTGAGCGACGGTTCCGGTGCCGGAGGTTTCCACCCCGTCCTGGATACCGATGTCGTAGCTCTTGCCGTTGATGGTGGCGGTGTCGCCTTTGACTTCGACCGCAAACTTCTTGCCGTTCACGGAAACCGTGTAGCCGCCGTCGCCGCCCGGAGCAGCCGCTTTCTCTTCTTTCGGCATGAGCGATTTTTTACGCACGCCGTTCACCACGGCTTTGCCGAGCAGGAAGTCGATGCCCTTCTGCTTGCAGCACGAGGCAATGAAAACGTTTTCATCGCAGTGGTCGGAAATACCGGCTTCATCCAGCATTTTCTTGGCCGCATCAACGCCTTTGTCCGGATCCGCGTCGTTGAGATCAACCGGATTAGCGGTGGTCGGCTCGAGGCCCATTTTTTCGGACGCCAGCTCGACGAGTTCCGGATCGGGTTCGCACGGCGTTTTACCGAAGTAGCCGAGAATCATTTTGCCGTAACCTTCAGCAAATTTTTCCCACGGGCCGAACATGACGTTGTTGAACGCCTGCTGGAAGTAGAACTGGGAAACCGGCGTGACCGACGTGGCGAAACCGCCGCGGCGGACCACTTCGCCCATGGCTTTAATGCAGTCCTCGTATTTATCCATCAGGTTGTTGTCGCGCATCATCTGCGTGTTGGCCGTCAGTGCGCCGCCGGGCATCGGCGACCACGGAATCATCGGCTCAACCGCCAGGGCTTCCGGAGGAATGATGTAGTCATGCATGCATTCTTTGAAGACGTTGGCGGCTTCCATCATTTTATCGATGTCCACGTCGAGTTCGTAGTCTTCGCCGCGCAGGGCGTGCCAGAGCGTGGCCACGTCCGGCTGGCAGGTGCCGCCGGAAGCCGGGGCCAGCGAGCAGTCGACCTGGTCGGCACCGGCTTTAATCGCCGCAACGTATCCCATGGTGGCCACACCGGCCGTTTCGTGGGAGTGGAAAGCAATCTTCGTGTCGCCCGGCAGGATCTTGCGGGCGGCCTTGATGGTTTCATACACCTTCTTCGGTGCGGAGGTGCCGGACGCATCCTTGAAGCAGACGCTGGTGAAAGGAATTTTTGCGTCCAGGATATCCTGCAGCGTTTTCATGTAGAATTCCACATCGTGGGCGCCGGAGCAGCCGGGAGGCAGTTCCATCATCGTCACGACCACTTCGTGGTTCAGGCCGTGTTTCATGATCGATTTACCGGAGTCGATCAGGTTGTTGACGTCGTTGAGGGCGTCGAAGTTGCGGATGGTGGTCATCCCGTGCTTTTTGAACATCTTCGCATGCAGGTCGATGATGTCGCGCGACTGGGAGTCGAGACTCACCACATTGATGCCGCGGGCGAGGGTCTGCAGATCGGCGTCCGGCCCTACGGTTTCGCGGAAGGTGTCCATCATGTCGAAGGCCGATTCGTTGCAGTAAAAGAACGGGGCCTGGAAGCGGGCGCCGCCGCCGGCTTCGAAGTGCGTCTGTCCGGCTTCACAGCAGACTTTGACGGCCGGCATGAAGTCCTTGGTGAAAACACGTGCGCCGTACACGGACTGGAAGCCGTCGCGGAACGCGGTGTTCATGATATGAATAGTTTTCTTTGCCACGATAATTCTCCTGATTAATTAAATAACAATTCCCGATTAACCCCGTTTTGCCCGAATGGCCGCGATGATGGCCGCAACTTCCGCTGAAGGATCCGCACCGGCCCCCGCCGATGACTTCTTTTCAACCACTTCTTCCGGAAAGAGGTGAGCGAATTTTTTGAAGAATCCCGCTGAGCAGTTCATTGACACAATCAGCAGAACGAGGAAGGCGAACACGGTTGCCATACCGATGACCATTAAGGTTACTCCCTGCATGAGTAGTTCCATCTTTATCATCTCCTTGGTTTTGATAAAATGAGCCCCATGTATACGGATTTACCATTTACATGCCTAGTGAAAAACGGATACAGGCTAACAATTCCAATTAATAGAACCCAATCTAAATAAAGGACTAATACCGAATGAAGTACCGTACGGAATGGTTTGACCGGCTGCCCTCCACGAACGCCTATATGAAGGAGACGCTCACCCGCCTCACAACCCCGGCAAATGGGACCGTTTTTGCAACCCGCGACCAGACAGCGGGTAGAGGAAGATCCGACCGTTCATGGAATTCCGAACCCGACACCAACCTCTGCTTTTCACTCTTTGTCGAAACGGACTGCGCGCTGATCGATGTCCCTTCACTGACCATGGCCGCCGCGCTCGGCGTCACGGATTTCCTGAACGGCTTCAATATTCCGGCTTCGCCCAAATGGCCGAACGATGTACTGGTGGGATCCGCAAAAATCTGCGGCATTCTGTCGGAACGGATCGAATCGCCTTCCAACACCGGCATCATTGTCGGCATCGGCCTGAACGTCAACATGAGCTCGGCCGAAGCCGCGGCCATCGACCGCCCCGCCACGTCCATGCTGATCGAATGCGGTCGGGCCGGCGATCTCGGCCGGACCCTGGAAAACCTGCTCCCTTATCTCGACCACTGGCTGGCCGAATGGAAGAGCGGCGGATTTTCCAGCCTTCGGAAAACCTGGACGGAAAAAGCCGGGCCGATCGGCCGGCCGCTCAAGGTGCACGACGGCGACCTCTATAAAGAAGGCACGCTTGCGGGCTTCGGGACTCATGGCGAACTGCTCTTGCAAACCGTCCGGGGATTGGAAACCATCTGGTCCGGAGATGTTTCATGATGGTCGATCAATTTCATACCGCACGCAAAGACACGAAGGCGCGCAGTTTTTTTATACCCAACATTCCCCCTTTGCGTCTTAGCGCCTTTGCGCGCTATTTATTCCCTGTCCTGCTGATCAGCTTATTGAGCGGGTGCGCCACGCAAAGTAAACGCTACCGGATTCCGCGGGAGCAGAAGCCCGAAATCGTGCATATGGAAACCACGGGCTACTGCAGCTGCGGCAAGTGCTGCGGATGGAAACGCAACTGGAAATTCCAGCCGGTCGTGGCGTACGGTCCGCAAAAAGGAGCGCCCAAAGCCGTCGGCATCACCGCCGCCGGCACCGTGGCCGACTGGGGCACGATTGCCGCCGACACGCGCTATTATCCCTTCGGCACGATCATGTATATTCCCGATTACGGCTGGGGCCGCGTCGAGGACATCGGCGGCGCCATTAAAGGCCGGCACATCGATCTCTACTTTCCCTCCCACAAAAAAGCGCTGCACTGGGGCCGCGAATGGAAAAAAGTCAAGGTCTGGAAGAT
>JBFJYX010000181.1:0-6455 GCA_041622415.1 Pontiella sp. | reverse complement strand
TTGCGAAACGTCGATGAATTCCGCCAGCCCGTTGCCGCGCAGGTAGTCGGCATCGCGCAGCGATACCGGCCGCCAGTGGTTATAGCCAAAGCCGCGCACGGTGCGGTCGAGCTCCGGCAGCTCGGCGAGGTCGATCGCGTAGAAGTAGAACGGAAACACCCAACGGTGTAAAACCGGACTGTGCCGCGCGTGCATTACCTTTCCGTTGTAAAGACGACTGTTCATAGCTCCATTCCGAATCCCTTGGCCACTTCTACGCCGGAGCGGACGGCATCTTCGTGGAACCCGTTGCCGAAATAGCTGCCGGCAAACGAGGTGTTGTTCTGTCCGCTCAACTGTTTGAGTTGTGGGCGCTGTTCCAGCGCTTCACGCGTGAACATCGGGTGCTCGTAGTTGAACTCACGGATAATGCCTTTTGGCTGCTCGGGCAGGTTGAGCGATACAAAATATTGCTTCGCGGTTTCGAGCCCCTGCAGGCGGTTCATGTGGTAGGTCAGGCTGGTGCGCGCGCCTTCCAGCCGCTGAAAATTCCAAGAGCTCCACACCGTGCGGATGGGCGGCATAACGGATTCGTCGGTATGCAGAATCGTTCGGCTCTTCGAATACGTCCAGCAACCGAGCGCCTGTTTTTCTTCCTTAGTCGGATCGCTCAACAGCCGCAGCGCCTGATCGGCGTGGGTGGCTACCACAACGTGGTCGAACCGCTCGACCGGATCAGACTTGAACGAAATTTCGATCCCTTCGGCATCGCGTTTGAGGCCCGCAAAGTTGGCATCAAGCCGAACGTCGACCTGCTGCCAATTTTCCTGCATGCGGGCAATGTAGTCTCCGCTGCCGCCCACCACGGTTTTCCACTGCGGCCGATCCTTGATGGAGAGCAGCCCGTGGTTATGGAAAAACTGGAGAAAGCTCTGCGCGGGGAATCCCATCATTTGTTCGCAGGGCGTCGACCAAATGGCGGAGCCCATCGGGATGAGATGGTGCTCGATAAATTCCGTCCCGAAGCTGTGGCGCTTGAGGTAATCGCCGAGCGATTCGTCGATCAGGTTGTGTTCCGTCAAATCGCGTTCGGCGGTTTTGTAGAAGCGGGCGACATCGCGCACCATGCGGAGGAAAGACGGCTTGACCAGGTTGGCGCGCTGGGCAAAAAGACCGCCGAGCCCGTTGCCGCAATATTGCAGATTTGAGGGGCGATCGTGGTAGCCGAACGACATGTTGCCGTCGCGCAGTTCCACGCCGAGCTGTTCAAAGAGCCGGGTGAGCAGGGGATAGTTGCGATGGTTCATGACGATGAAACCGGTATCCACCGGCGTGCCGGCGTCGGGACCGTCGGGAATGACAACGGTGTTGGTATGCCCGCCGAGCCGTCCGTTTTTTTCAAACAGCGTGACGCGGTGCCGGCGTTGCAGGATGTGCGCAGCGGTCAGGCCCGCCACGCCGGAACCGATTACCGCAATATTCAAAGGTGATTCATTCATGGTTCAACAGGGCTCTTTTCATGGTTCGGCTGCTTGGCTGTTCGCCCAGCCATACGGAGAAGTAGGCGTTGGCAAAGTCGTCGCCGGGAATGGTAATGACCGACTTGTTATCGAAGGTGTAAGTCAGCCCTTCACCCGGACGATAAATAAGGGATGCGCACGAGTCTTTTTTCCCATCGAGATAGGCATCGTGCAACTGCCCGATCTTCGGCTGCAATTCAGTGTACTGCTGGGCGGTCAGATTATTTTGCAGGACATCGTCGGCCGCCTGAATCATGTATTTTTTGGGTGTGTTATGGAAATAGTGGATATCCAGCCGCTTGGGCACGTCGGTTAGAATGCGTTCCACATGATTGGTATTTTCGATGTAAAGCGCACCGACATAAACTTTGAAAATGAGTCCTTTCCGCAATACCCCGGCTCCCTGCAGCTGCAGGGTGCCGCGGTGCTCGGGCACGGAAATGCCGCCGACGCTTTCCGCCGAAGCGGAGAGGCCGAGGGTCATCAGAAGAAGCGCTGGACCAATTCTATTCATGGGAGGTTAAGCGATTGGTCTACGAAAATCAGCTTGTTGGTTTCAAAGCCGAATTCGCCGGCTTTCGCGACCAGTTTGTTGAGCTCGGTTTCGGGTAGTTCGGGATCACGCACGAGGATCCAGAGATAGCCATAGGTCGGGCCGGTGACGATGGCCTGAGTGTAGTCTTTATCGAGGTGAATGATTTTGTAGGAGGCATAGAACGGTTTGAAAAAACTGACTTTCAGCCAGCCCTTCGACGGATCGTTTTTTAACTTGGCCACACCTTCGATCGTGTCCCATTTACGGTCCTCGTCGTGATATCCGCGGTTGAGCACCTTGATGGTTCCATCGTCGTTCAGGGAATATTCCGCCGACACGGAACTCAGGCCGGATTCAAAACCGTGCGGATTGCGCGCCGCCTCGTACCACACGCCCAGATAGCGGTTGACCTCGAAGTCCGAAACCACGTCGAGTTTGGACGTCGAGCGGCACCCGACGAGACCCACGAAAAGGAGCAGTGATACGAGGAGTTTCATTATTTTTTCAACGCGGTTTCGATGGCGGAGATGAGTTCAGCATCATCGGGTTTGGCTCGGCTGCCGAAACGGGCCACGACCTTGCCGTCGGGCGAGACGAGAAACTTGTTGAAGTTCCAGCTGATCTTGCCGCTGAAGTCCGGGTTGGTTTCCTTGGACGTCAGGTTGGCATAGAGCGGATGCTGATCGGAACCCTTGACGGAGATTTTTCCAAACATTGGAAAGGTGACGCCGTAATTGAGTTGGCAGAACGATGCGATTTCTTCGTTCGTTCCCGGTTCCTGTTTCAGGAAATCATTGGAGGGGAAGCCGAGGATCACGAAGCCGCGGTCGCTGTAGGTTTCGTAGAGCTTCTGCAGGCCTTCATACTGCCCGGTAAAGCCGCACTTGCTGGCGGTGTTGACGATGAGCAGGGTTTTGCCTTTATAGATTTCCAGACTGACCGTCTCGCCGGAGATGGTCTGCGCTTCGATTTCGTATATGGAGTTCATCCGTTTATCCTTTTCGGCTGTAGAGCATCCGGCCACGAGGGCCGTGAGCAGGGCGATAATCATCGGTTTCATTTTTTCAGTCCTTTTTCGATACGGTCTTTCACCAGCCGGGTCCAGTATCCGACAATGGGCAGCCGGTCGAGCATGGCACTGGAATCCCAGTAATCCTGCTGGAAGATAATTTTTCCGTCTTGGTTAAACTTCACGTGCGAGATGCCGATGGTTTTGATCAGCTCGCCTTTGGCGGCTTTGGATTCGAGCTCCATGGTCCAGCGGGCAAAATATTCATCCCCGCTGCGCTGCACGGAATCGACGGTGAAGGTGCAGCGCTCCACCGGTTCGGCCATCACCAGGAAATAGTGCTCGATCTCGTCAATGCCCTCCACGATATGGAAGGGGTCGCCGAACCAGGCGTCTTCTGCATAGAGTCCGCGCACGCCGGCTTTGATGGCGTCGTAGGTATATTCTTCGTAGAACGCGTTGAAGCGCTGCAGTGCGTCGGCTTCGGTCTCAGAACCGGCGGCAAAAGTGGGGCGCGTCTGCATGCGTTCCACGGCGGCGGTATTGAGCGCCCAGTCCGGCGAGCGGTCTTTGGATTTGGATGTGCATCCGGTCATTATAAGTACTCCAAGTCCGGCAACGGTTACCGTTTTCCAAGTAGATAATGTGCCACGTACCATTCTTCGCCTCCCTTGAATCCGAACAATTCTTCGCATGCCATAAAGAAAATGCGCCACCGCCCGAACTGCAGCCGGGCCTCCTCCTGCCCGAGATCGCGTTCCAGCACGGCGATGGCGTCTGAAGCATTATGGTCAATCCGGTCGAGCCACGCCCGCAGCGTCTTGGCATAGTGACGGCCGTTCACGCGCCACATCCGGTCCACGACCATGTGACGGTTGGTGAGGGTGAGCAGGTTTTCGGAGGGCATCATGCCCTCCTTGAAAAAGTGTTCGGCCATCCAGTTGACCTGTCCGGCTTCGTTGAAGAGATAGGCCAGCTCGCGGTGAACGAAGATATGGACGAACAGTTGGCCCTCGCGTTTGAGCCACTGGTTGATCCGGCGCAGCAGCTCCGGCCAGTTGCGCATGTGCTCAAACATTTCCACCGAAACGACGCGGTCAAAACGGCGGGCGAGCTGGAGATCGTTAATGTCGGCGGTTATGACCTGCAGGTTTTTGAAGCCGCGGGCCTCGATAAATTTTTTCTGCGTCCGGGAATTGGAAACGGCCGCGATTCGGGCGTTCGGATAGCGTTCGGCCATCCAGAGGGAGAGCGATCCCCAGCCGCAGCCGAGGTCGAGGATATCCATGCCGTCGACGATGCCGGCGCGCTTGCAGGTGAGCTCCAGCATATATTCTTCGGACTCGCTCAGGGTGGTGTCGGCGACGGGCCAGTAGCCGCAGCTGTATTTGAGGTGCGGCCCCATGAACAGTTGAAAAAGATCCGACGGCACTTCGTAATGCTGCTCGTTGGCGGTGTCGGTGGCGACGGCCACCGGACTCTCCTCCATCATCCGGATAAATTTAAACAGCGCCTCCGCCTGTTCTTCGCCGGACGCCCCGGACTCCATGCGGATGCGGTCGCGCAGCAGTTTTCGAATGCCGGCCCGAATGGCGGGGTCGGGCATTTTTCCTTTTTCAGCAAGTTCCATTAAATCAAACATCGTCTGGTCTCCGTTGCTGCAGGTTCGACGGGGGGTGCGGGTTCCTTACGTCATTTTTTTCTTTTTCGGCCGGGGAATCAGCATGGGGGTGCTTTCCTGATATTCGCGGTAGGCGTCGCCGCGCTTGGCGAGCGATTCGCGCTCCACATGCGGAATGCCGGTCAGCTTCATAAGAAAGAGGTACATGGCCGCCGGACCGACGAGGGTCAGGAAAAAGCCGGGCGCATTAACGCCGAGCAGCAGATAGGCAAACCAGTGCAGCCACTCAAAGAAATAGTTGGGGTGACGCGAATAGTTCCACAGTCCGGTTCGGCAGACTTTCCCGGCATTGGACGGCTGGTTGCGGAAGCGGGCCAGCTGGTAATCGGCCAGCCATTCGCCGCTCATGGTGATGATCCAGACGGCGGCCGCCAGCAGATCGAAAACGGACAGATGCGGCAGGGTCTTGCCGGCCCCGGCCAGGAAGGGGAGGGCGAACAGCACCACCAGCAGGGACTGGCCGGTGAAAAAGAGGAAAAACCAGGCGTTGGCGCGAGCGCCCCAGTGGGCCCGGAGGCGCTGGTAGCGGGAATCCTCTTTTTCGCAGAGGATGCGGTCTTTCAGGATATAGATCACCAGCCGGGCGGACCAGAGTCCGCCCATCATCCCGAGCAGGATGCGGCGCGGCAGCCAGCCTTCGCCGATGATGGCGGCATAGACGGCCATGGCGCCTACACCGGCCGTCCAGCCGATGTCGACGACGCCCGCGTCTATACGGATCACCTGAATCAACCAGAGGAGGGCGAACAGGATAAACGCTCCGATAAAACCGTGCAGGAGCATGGGTCCGAAATAATCCAGCGTCAGCATCAGGAGCTCCTTCCGGCCTGCACACTGCGGGGCGGCTCGCGGATATCCCACACCACGCCCAGGACCTGCAGTCCGCGCAGGATCAGGTAGGAGAAATCGATTTCCCACCAGCGGAAGCCCTGCCGTGCGCAGACCGAATAGCGGTGGTGATTGTTGTGCCAGCCTTCGCCCATGGCCAGGAGCCCCAGCAACCAATTGTTGCGGCTGTCATCGTCGACATCGAAGCGGCGCCGGCCATACATGTGCGCCACGGAGTTGATGCAGAAGGTGACGTGGTAGACCGCAACGGTGCTCAGGAAAAAGCCGTAGAAAACAAACTGCCAGCCCGTAACGCCCAGCGCGGGGAAATAGTATTCAAGCATGCTGCCGTTGATCAGCAACAGCACCGCCAGGATGAACGCGGGGGCATAGGGGTGGCGGTTCAGCCAGAGCAGTTCCGGATATTTTGAAAAGTCCTTCACCCGGTTCATATCGGTGGTCATGAGCTCGCGATGCATCACCCATCCGACGTGCGCCCACCAGAAACCGTGGTGACGCGGGGAATGAATATCGTCCTCGGTGTCGGAATTCATATGATGCATGCGGTGGTGGCTGGCCCACCACAGCGGATCACGCTGGGCCGCCGTGGTTCCGAGCACGGCGAGGATAAACTGAAAGATGCGGCTGGTTTTATAGGTCTTGTGCGAGAAATAGCGGTGATAGCCCGCCGTCAGGGCAAACACATGCAGCACATACATCAAGGCGAATACGATGAAGGCCGGCCAACCGCCCGGAACAAAAAAGACGCCGGCGCAGGCGATGTGCATAAACAGCAGGGGCAGGGAGAATCCGGACCGCGTGCCGCGTTCGCTGGAGGACAGGGAAGTCATTCCTTTTCCCGAAGGGCCTCCTTGATGCGTTCTTTGGCTTCATCAGACAGAT
>JBFJYX010000180.1:0-6464 GCA_041622415.1 Pontiella sp. | reverse complement strand
CTCGACCGTGATTTTTTCCAGGGATTGGAAGTCTGGCGCGCGTCTACACCTTCGGAACTGTATCACACCGAATCGGGATTTTCCTTCGACCGCTTTCTGCTCGATTCCTACGATGAGAAAAGCGTCGGCGGGACCGGTAAAACCTGCGACTGGAGCATGGCTAAAACGCTGGTCCGCGCGGTTGATACCCCAATCCTGCTGGCGGGCGGATTGACGCCCGACAACGTGGCCGAGGCCGTGGCGGAAGTCAAACCGTGGGGCGTGGATGTCAGCTCCGGGGTGGAAAAAGAGCTGCGGGTGAAGGATCTCGAAAAGGTGAAGGCCTTTATTGCGGCCGCACGGGGCGCCTGATGATCACCCGCTTTGCGCCCAGCCTGACCGGATATCTGCATCTCGGCCACGTGCTGCATATGCTCTATGTCTGGGGCGTGGCGCGCAGATTCGATGCCCGGGTGCTCTGCCGGATCGAAGACCACGACCGCTCCCGCGCGCGGCCGGAATATGAAACCGCGGTTTTCCAGACCCTGGAATGGCTCGGCTTTATTCCGGACCTTGGAATTATATCGGCCGATGAAAAGCCGTCCGATTTTCGGCAGAGCGACAATGCCGGCTATTACCAGTCAGTTCTGGAGGAGCTGCAGCGGCGCGGGCTGGTTTACGGCTGCGGATGTACGCGGAAGCAAATTGCCGAAACCCAGCCGGACGGCGCGGAAGAGCTCTGCTATTCCGGAACGTGTGCCGAAAAAGGGCTGCCGCTGGAGGGACATACTGTCCGTTTCCGTACCCCCGCAAAGGAAACGGTTTTTGAGGACCTGAAGCTCGGTAAACAGTGCCAGCTGCCGTGGCTGCAGTGCGGCGATTTTTCGCTGCGCGACCGGCAGGGACAGTGGACGTACCAGTTTGCCTGCGTCTGCGATGATATCCGGCACGGCGTTGACCTCGTCATTCGCGGCGAAGACATCCTCTTCAGCACCGCCCGCCAGATCCAGCTTTTCCAAACATTGGAAGCCGCGCCGCCGCGGCATTACCATCATCCGTTGATCTATGACGCCGCGGGAACCAAACTCAGCAAGCGCCAGCGGTCGGAAAGCATTACGCAGCTGCGGGAAAGCGGGATTGCGCCCGAGGCCGTCATCGGCCGCGCGCTCTGCGAGGCCGGCCTCTCCCCGGCCGACACCCCCGTCACCGCCGAACAGGCAATCCACAAGTATATCATCTGATTCCCCCGATCGTGGTAGTCAGACGATATACTTGTGCAGGTGGTGGGCGACCCGTTTGCGGAGGGTTTTGTGGAGGGCGTAGACCTCTTTGCCTGAATAATCCACCGGAAGGAGTGCGTTGGGCAGCAGGGGATCCGGGAGCATGCACTGGATGTAGGCTTCGGAATCTTCCTTCAGCAGGATCATGAGGGCGTCGGCATCGTGATCGATGGTTTCGAGCAGCTCGAGGTTGCGATTGTATACGGAGAGGTACCGGTGCTGCAGCTTGTTAATCCATTCCCAGTGCCATGACGCATCGACCATTTCGCTGACCTCGCGGTGGAGCACGGTGCGGGATTCGAGGAGGTAGGAGACCGCATCCAGGTTTGCCGCGCGTCCGAGATCGTCGTATTCCGGCCGGATGTCGCGCGGGGTAATCCATACGCTCTTCTGCAGGCAGCCCATGCGCATCTGTTTGAGGAATGCGCGGAGTTGATCGCGGTAGTGTCGCTCTGCTTCGGGTACATCAAACACCAGCATGTACCAGATTCCGCTCCAGGAAGTATTCCACAGCTTTTCCGGATCGTGGTAGACCGGCAGTCGCGCTTTTCCCGCATCGGTCAGCTCCAGACGGGGCAGTTTTGCGGTCTCTGTGTGTTTTACGACCAGGCCGGCCTTCCGGAGGCGTGACATTGAATTGTGATAGGCGCGAAGGTTGGGATAGGTGTGCTGCCAGAGATGGGACCGCCCGGCCGTGCGCAGCAGCTCGGCCAGATCCTGCAGCAGGTCAATCCATTCCTCCTGCATCCGCCGGCGTACGACGGGCAGTGACCAGTCCGGATGATGGAAGCTCTCCCACTTCATAAGTATATCATCTAACTACCACGATCGTGGGTATTAGATGATATACTTATGGGGTGCAAGAGAAAATCGGGCGGGGCGGGGGACGGGATTGGGAAAAGAGCCTTGAATTGGTAAGGATGGGGGCACATTATCCGAACCCGCTTATATGATGAGGATTTTTTAGATATGAAACCGACCCAACCTGACCGACAGGGCCATTTCGGCGAATACGGCGGCATGTATGTGCCGGAAACGCTGATGGAGCCGCTGAATGAACTGACGCGCGTCTATAAAGAGGTGCGCAAAGACCCGGAATTTAAGAAGGAGCTTCAGTATTACCTGCGCGAATATGTGGGCCGTCCGACGCCGCTCTATTTTGCGGAGCGCATGACGGAGCAGCTGAGCACCGCGAAGATTTATCTGAAGCGCGAAGATCTCTGCCATACCGGCGCGCACAAGATTAATAATTCCATGGGCCAGGTGCTGCTGGCGAAGCGCATGGGTAAGAAGCGGATTATCGCTGAAACCGGCGCGGGACAGCATGGCGTGGCAACGGCGACGGTCTGCGCCATGTTTGATATGGAGTGCGTGGTCTACATGGGCAAGGTGGACATGGAACGCCAGGCGCTGAACGTTTTCCGCATGGAGAGCCTCGGGGCGACGGTGGTTCCGGTGACGGTCGGCCAGCAGACGCTGAAAGAGGCGGTGAATGAGGCGATGCGTGACTGGGTGACCAATATCCGTTCCACGCACTATATTCTCGGCTCGGCGCTTGGGGCGCATCCGTATCCGATGATGGTGCGCGATTTCCAGAGTGTGATCGGCCGTGAGGCGCGCAAACAGATTCTTAAAGCGGAAGGCCGGCTGCCGGATGCGATCATCGCATGTGTGGGCGGCGGTTCGAATGCGATCGGCCTGTTCCATCCGTTTATCAAGGACGAGGGCGTCCGCATGATCGGCGTTGAGGCGGGCGGATTCGGGATCAGCGGCGGCATGCATGCCGCGCGGTTTGCGGAGGATAAAATAGGCATTCTGCAGGGTACAAAAACCTATGTGCTGCAGGACAGCGACGGCCAGATTGCCCTGACGCATTCGATCAGCGCGGGGCTGGACTATGCGGCCGTGGGACCGGAGCACAGCCTGCTGCGCGACCTGGGCCGCGCGGAATATTCCTATGTCACCGACGAAGAGGCGGTGCTCGGTTTTGACAAACTCTCGCAGTGGGAGGGGATCCTGCCGGCGCTGGAGAGCTCGCATGCCATCGGCTGGATGATCAAAAATGCGGAACAGTTCAGCAAGGACGAGATGATCATTATCAATGTCTCGGGCCGCGGGGACAAGGATGTGATGCAGCTGGCCGAGTGGAAGATCAAGCACAGCGCGAGCTGACCTGCCGGGCTGCATCCGGAAGATCATGGATCTGTTAAGACCAAAAAGGACGCCGGCCGGCGTCCTTTTTTCATTACAGGACTGTAACGAATAAGAGCTGGATTGTACGGCGGGGCAGGTTTTTTATGTTTGTGCGGAACTATGGTCCGCGCGGCGGGTTGAATTAATGGTAACTTAATGTCAGGCATTTTAGATTCCAAACCACAGGAAAATGCGTACAATTTTACAGGTTAGGGAACCGTTATGCATAGGTGCACACAATGAAGGCAGAGCGAACAGATAAACGGCGGAAAAGCGGGCAGGTGATGCTTGAATACGTGATTGCCACGGCCATTTTTCTTTCGCTGGTTGGATTGAGCGCATTGCTGCTCTATGCATTCAAATCTTTCGGGGGCCGGGTTTTGGCGCTGATGGCGCACTCGGTATAAATTATTCATTCGAAATAAGGAGAGTGGCATGAAATCAAAAGTGAAACGCAAAGAAGGCCAGGCGATGGTCGAATATATCATCATTGTGGCGGTTGTCGCGATTGCGGCCCTGGTGGTGTTCGGACTTTTCGGTGATGTGATTCAGGAAAAACTCGGCGGTGCGGTTGATGCGCTGGACGGCGACGGCGAAGGTGCTGCCGCGGTTCAGAGTTCCCAGGAGTATCTCGAAGATCTCGGGGAAGAGTAAGCGGATCGCGACCCATGACCCACGCCCGAAGAGCCAGCAAGGAAGGAGCGGCGATTGTTGAGTCCTGCCTCGCAATCATCATGCTCTGCCTGATTCTTTTCGGGCTGCTTCAGGTTTCGTATCTGATTATGGCGCGGGACGTGATTTCGTTCAGCGCCTTTGCTTCGGCCCGGGCGCTGGCGGTGGGCATGAGCGAGGAATTTGTCGAGCGGGTTGCGCATGTGACGACGATTCCGACGGCCGGCCCGCCCTTCAACAGCGGCAACATGCTGGATGACTCGATGTCTACGGATGGAACCGTCGGCCAGATGTGGGACCGTTCGGTGGCGAGTTCGCCCGGTTCATCCCAGTATTGGTATGAGGATCTGATGATTCAGTACTATCTGGGGGCGGATGATGAATCGATGCTGGATGGCCTGCTGAACTATTTTTACTGGGTCACAGAAGAGACCGAGGTTTCGGTCGAGTCTTCCGAGGCCGGCAGCGAACGGGCGGAGGTCACCGTCCGCCAGTCGGTTCCGATGGCTTATCCGTTTGCCGATGTCTTTTTTTCAAGTTCCGACCGGGCCCTGATCATCGCCAATGGCGAGAGCGGGGGATACACCTATGACGAGGTGCCGGTTTATGATCTGGAACAGAACACCTATCTGGAAAACCACTCGGCCCTTTACCTGACCGAAGAGTAATGAAGCGGACACATAATAAAAGTTCCAAGGACCGGAAGTCGGGGCAGGCCATCATCTTTCTGATCATGGTGCTGTTTATCGGCACCATTGTGGTGATCTGGAACTTTGACCTGCACAATATTGTTTCCGCTAAAATCCGGATCAATAATGCCGGGGACGCGGCCGCGCTTTCGGCCGCGCGCTGGCAGGGCATTACGCTGAACATGATCGGCGAGCTGAACCTGGTGCAGGCGGCCTACATGTGCGAAGAGATTTCGCAAATGGATCCCACCGGCTCGGATTTCACCAACGATCTGGAAACGCTGATTCTGGATGTGGAGGAAAATATTGTTCCGCTGCGGCGGCGGCTTGCGCTGTGCGGACCGCTGATGGGCATGGTGGCGGCGCAGTCCAGTTCGCTGCTGAACCTGACGGAATCCGACCAGGAAAAGATTGTTGAGACGACCGCGAGTTACATGGCGGAGCGGGGGGAGGAGTTCGAGAACTCCGGCAGTTATTACATGGGGGTCGTCGAGGAACCCTATGACGGCGCATGGGCCGAGTATGGCGGGCTGCTTTCATCGATCGCCGAGAATGACGTGGTGGTGGACTGCCTCAATGCGGACTTCTTTATTTTTTATTCCTCGATGTCCCATTTCCTTTTGCGCGAAGGCTTTTACGATGCCGTGAGGGGCGGCCGGCCTTGCTATTTTTACAGCGGCAGCGCCAATGCGCTGCTGACGTCCTATACCGATTACAGCAGCTGGGATTCGCTGCCGCCGCTGAGTGACCGGGAAGCGGTGAATTCGGAATATTTCGGAACGGATGTCTATGAGTATGAGCAGCAGTATTCGCTGCAGCGCGTCTACAATGCCACCAACGGGCATGTGAATTATTACACCAATTATTATACGGAAAGCGAACTGACCTCTGCCGACCTGGACGAGGATATGCTGGAGTACCTGCAGGAAACATCGCCCACCGACAGTCTGGATGACCTGGAATTTTCGTATTACTGGATGAAACAGCTGTATTGCACGTGGCACTATTTCCCGCGCGGCATCTGGTTCAATACAACGAGCTATGAGAGCGGGAAATATTTCCCGGACTCGGAAGACTTCCCGTTTGAAGACGGATGGAAGTTTAAGGACTGGTATAACTACGGCGGGGCGGAAGCGGTGGTGCAGGCCAGCATCGAGACCGATGTTTACACGCCGGGTATGCAGATTGTGGAGGATGATATCATCTGGAATGCCGCCGCCAAGCCGTTCGGTTATCTGGAGGATCCGGATGGTGACGCCGACCCGGTTGCGCCGGTTTATTATGCGATGGTGCTTCCCGCGTTTCATGATGTCCGTCTCATTCATACGGGGCTGGCGCAGGGGGGCGGCTCTTCGGCCGGATCATCCGAATGGCTGGAGCATATCTACGAGCATGTGCCGGAATACCTTGAGGGCGGACATACGGCGATTGAGGACAACAACTGCGATTACTGTGAAGCCCTGATCAAATGGGACACGACGGATTTCCGGGATCAGGTCCTCGAATGGCTGGAAGAGAATCCGGATGGCTGCACCACGGATGACAATAACAATACCTATTCGGGAACTCCCATGGGGCGGGGCTGATGCGGACAGCAAATTCCAGATCGGGTCAGGCACTGATCGAGTTCATGCTCGGTCTGGTGGGCATT
>JBFJYX010000179.1:0-6477 GCA_041622415.1 Pontiella sp. | reverse complement strand
GTTTTGATTGCGTAGTTGGTACGAAAAAACTAAAGATATGGCATTCGTTTGAGCAGTTCAAAACAAGAAGAGTATCGATTTATGACAAATCCAGGCACCATATTGATGGGCGATGAAGAGGCGATTAAGGCTTCTTTTGATGAAATGAACCAGCTGCCGGTCGATTGGGACCTTAGCGATAAGCCGGTGGAACCGCTGCGTAAAATGCAGACGACGCTGGCCGGCGAGGCGACGGTTTCCGGTCCGGGCACCTTTATGGGCAAGGCCATGCGGACCATAACGCTGGCGCCGTCCAATCAGGAAGGCTGGTGGCTCGACCGCGCGGACATGCCGAATTCGCTGCCGATCCGCGTCGGCATTGCCAATGTCTGGACCACCGGACAGATCGTCAGCAATATTGTGCTGCGCTCCGGCAATCCGCATAACTATGTCCGCATGGTGGAACATATGATTTCGCTGCGCATGGGCATGGGGATCGACAACATGGTCATCAAACTCGATTCCGGCGATCCGCCGCTGTTTGAGCAGGGCAGCCTCGACCTGGTGGAGGCCATCAACAGCTGCGGCGTCCAGACCCTGGATAAACCGGTGAACTATTTTACCGTCAAAGAACCGGTGACGGTGGGCGGAACCTACGGCGATTTTGTTACGCTCGCGCCGCCGGAAAATCCGGATAACCCGCAGCTGACGATTGACGCGGCGATCAACTTCAAGACCGCCCTGGGCCAGCAGCGCATTAAATTCCCGGTCTGCAAAGAGCTGACCGAGATGGCGTCGGTGGCCCGGACCAACACGTCCAATACCAAGGTCTGGTACTGCCGCACGATCGGCAAGCTGTTCGCCGATGTCCGCAACCTGGGCTACAACCGGAAAAACGTCTCCATTGCCGGTAAGACGCGATATATCAATGAGCCCCGCCTGATCCACGAAGGCAAGGCGCTGGAAGCCGTGTGGCACCGCTCCGTGCTGGACCTGCTCGCCGCGATTGCCCTGATTCCCAACGGCCTGTTCGTCGGGCAGATTAAATCCTACAAAGCGGGGCACCGGCTGGACTGCGATTTAATGAAACAGCTCTATCTCAACGAAGTGCTGGTATCTTTGGACGACTATCTCAAGGGGGTATAAATGAAATCCTATCGTAAAGAACTCTGGTTTAACGCAACGCGCCGGCGGGAGATTATTCACATCACACCGCAGATTGAAGAGTGTCTTGCCGAATCCGGCATCAAAGAGGGCCTCTGCCTGGTGAATGCCATGCACATTACCGCATCGGTTTTCATCAATGACAACGAAAGCGGCCTGCATTCCGACTATGAGCGCTGGCTCGAAAAACTGGCCCCCGAAAAACCGTACGACCAATATGCCCACAACGGATTCGAAGATAATGCCGACGCCCACCTGAAGCGGACCGTTATGGGGCGCGAAGTGGTGGTGGCCGTCACCGACGGCAAGCTCGACTTCGGTCCGTGGGAAGCCATCTTTTATTACGAGCTCGACGGCAAGCGCCGCAAACGCGCGCTCGTTAAAATTATCGGCGAATAATACGGAATGGCCGGGCACGCAGCCCGGCGGAGGGGCTTGGCGTTTATTCGATGACAAACATATAGCCCTGCGAGCGCTTACGGAATGAGCCGCTGCCCAGATCCCCGTCATCCAGCAGGCCGTCAATTTCTGTCATCTGCTGATCGCTCCAGTTCGGATCTTTGACCGATACCGCGGCGGTGATTCCGAAGACCTCATAATCCCAGTCCCAGTAGCCGCCGATGGAGGTTTCGCCGGTCCACATTCTTTCGTTGAGATACCCGCTCATGCCCTCGGGCAGCTCGCCGGGCAGTTGGTCGCCGGGATAGGAACCGCCGGAATCCAGGGAATACTGCATAAAAGCCTGGGTCGCCACGTTGATGTCGTGCGCAAACTGCTTGGAGCGCGCTGATGTGCCCGCGTGCAGTACGGTCGGCAGGCCGATCGCGGCAACAATACCCAGTATCGCAACCACAATCACGATCTCAATCAGCGTAAACGCATCAACTTTTCCATTCTTAAACATATGCGTATATATTAGCATTTACTTTGCCATATCAAGCATTATGCAACGAAAAGGTGTATAAAAGAGTGTGGGTTTAGGCTCAGGCCGGGGAATGGAGCAGCAGTTCGTAGAGCTGGCGGTAGTAGCCGTCATTGGCCATGAGCTCTTCGTGGGTGCCCTGATCAACCAGCTCGCCGTGGCGCATCACCAGAATGCGGTCGGCATTGCGAATGGTGGAAAGGCGGTGGGCAATCACGATGGAGGTCCGGTTGGCCATGAGTTTGGTCAGCGCATCCTGAATCAGCATTTCCGTTGCGGTATCGACGCTGGCGGTAGCCTCGTCGAGTACAAACAGAAGCTCGGGATTCTGGACCAGTGCCCGGGCCATCACCAGCAGCTGTTTCTGGCCGAGCGACAACCCGGCACCGCGTTCATTCATGACCGTGTCATAGCCGTCCGGCATGGCTGCGATGAAGCCGTGGGCATTCACCGTTTGGGCGGCATCCACAATATCCGCGCGCGAAATACCCGGGGTGCCGAGGCCGATATTTTCCGCCACGGTGCCGGTGAAGATAAACGGATCCTGGAACACATAGCCCAGCCGGCTGCGCAGATCATATTTCGAAAAGCGGCGCACGTCGGTTCCGTCAATCGTCACGGAGCCCTGCTGCACATCATAGAACCGGCCGATCAGGTTGATGATCGTACTTTTCCCGGCACCGGTTGCGCCCACCACGGCGAGCACCTGGCCGGGTTCCACGGCGAAGGTGAGGTTTTTAATGACCCAGTTGTTTTTCACATAGGCGAAGGAAACATTGTTGAACGCAATGGTTCCGGCCAGCCGGTCGGGGGCTTCCGGTTGTTCCGGATCGCGGATTTCCTCTTCGGTATCGAGCAAGTCAAACACCCGTTCAATCGAGGCGATGGCCACCTGGAACGATCCCGCTTTGTCGGACAAGGAGCCGAGCGGATGGAAAAAGTTGCGCAGGTAGGCCAGGAACGCAATCAGCATACCGAGCGTCATCGCCCCGGTGCCGTTCATGATCACAAAGCCGCCGATGGTGAGGGTGATCAGAATGGCGATGATCTGGCCGATTTCCATGACCGGGAAATAGAGGCTGAACCAGCGCACTTCATCATAATAGGCCGAGCGCAGCAGACGGTTCCGCTGGTCGAAATCTTCGATGGCGCTGGCTTCGCGGTTGAAGAGCTGAATCGTCGTCATGCCGGTCAGGTCTTCCTGAATCAGCGCATTCAGGCGCGACTGGCGGTCGCGGATATCGCGGTTGGCATTGCGCAGCCGAATGTTGATGAAATACATAATGCCGAACAGGAACGGCAGGGTGGCGAAAATCGAAATCGAGAGCAGGGGACTGAACCAGATCATGTAGCCCATAATACCGACCAGCATGAAAATATCCGCCAGCGAACCGACGACGCCCTCCGTCACGAAATGCTGCAGCCGCTCGATATCCGACGTCACGCGGGTCATCAGCGTGCCCACCGCCGTCTGGTCAAAATAACCCTGGTGCAGGCGCAGCACCTTACGGAAGACGGAGAGGCGCAGGTCATAGATGATGCGCTGCCCGATCCACGCCGTGAGCAGCGCCTGCAGATAGCGGACGCCGTGGCCGACCGCAGCCAGCGCCAGGTAGAGCAGGCCCAGTTTGGTTAACAGCGCCAGCCGGTCATCCACCGCAACCGTGCGGTCGACGAGGCATTCATCCGTGATCCGCTGCAGCAGTACCGGCAGGTAGTTCACCGTCAGCGACGTGAACATGATCAGGCCGAACGCGAGCGCGAGCCATCCGGCATACGGTTTTGAATATGAAAAGAAGCGCCGGCCCTTGTTCATGCGTCTTCCTCCAGCTTCTGTTCCAGTTGCTGGAGCGTGTTGAGCTCCGAATAGTAGCCCGGCTGCGTGATCAGCTCATCGTGCGTGCCGCGCTGCGTAATCTTTCCATCTTCGATTACAATGATGGTATCGGCATAACGCAGGGTGGAAATCCGGTGGCTGACAAACAGCGTGGTCCGCTCATTCATGACCGGCTGGAGTTTCGACATGATCGCCGCTTCGGTCTGGGTGTCGACCGCGGAGAGCACGTCGTCGAGAATCAGGATATCGGGTTTGCGCGCAATGGCGCGGCTGATGGAGGTGCGCTGCCGCTGGCCGCCGGAGAGGGTTACGCCGCGCTCGCCGAGCATGGTCTGGTACTGTTCCGGAAAGCCTTCCACGTCTTTGTGGAGGTGGGCAATGTCCGCCGCCCATCCAATGGTTGTAAAATCGGGTTCATCCAGCCCGAATCCGATGTTGTGTTCCAGGGTCCGGGAAAAGAGGACGGGCTCCTGGGCGGCATAGCCGATCATGCCGCGCAGCTGCGCGAGCGAGAGGTCGCGGATATCCGTGCCCCCGATCTTCACGGCCCCGCCGGTGGGGTCCGACAAACGCGCCACGAGCGAAGTCAGCAGGGTTTTGCCGCTGCCGGTCGGGCCGGTGATGCCCAAAGTCTGGCCGCGCGGGATTTCCAGATTGATGTCGTCGAGAAAGCGGCGCCCCGCAATATCGAGGTTGAGGTGTTCGAAGGTGATCGATGCCCCGGGCCGGCAGGGCTGGGCGCGCGCGGAGTCCTGGATTCCCGGCTCGCGTTCCATAATCGCTTTGACCCGGTCCCAGCTCACTTTGCCGCGCTGCAGCATACTGAGTACCCAGCTGAGCGCCAGCAGCGGCCACTGCATGTAGAGCAGGTACTGCGTGAACTGCGTCAGCGTGCCCAGCGTCAGTTCGCCGGCAATCATTTTGCGGCCGCCGATCACCAGAATCAGGATATTGCCCAGGCCGAACCAGAACGACATAAACGGAAAGAGGATCTGCCGCGTCGACTGCATGCGCATGGTTTTGGCGATGAGCCCGGCGTTGAGTTTTTCAAACGCGCTGTTCCGGCGCTTTTCCAAGGCAAAGCCCTTTACACAGCGGATGCCGGAAAAGGTTTCCTGGGAATAGTTGGAGACGTCGGAAACGTGTTCCTGCAGTTCCTGCTGGTATCTGCGCATGACCCGCAGAATCAGGAAAAAGACGATGACCATCGGCGTGAAGAGGGCGATCATGATCAGCGCCAGCTGCAGGTCCGCCAACGCCATGACGATGGAGGCCATAATGATCACCAGAATGGTTCGGCTGCCCTGCAGGAAGCCCTGGCCGATGGAGTCGCGGATAATATTGATATCGGACGAGAGGCGGGTCATGAGGTCGCCGGTGCGCTCGGAGCGGAAATAGGCCTGGTCCATTCGGGTCAGGTGCTCGAAGACATCATTGCGCAGGGTGTATTCCACCTTGTGCGACAGCTTCTGCGGAATCTTGCGCAGGTAGCGCGAAAAGACGGTCGACACCACGCCGATCACAATAAAGCCGAGCAGGTACTGGATCAGCAGTTCGCGCGTCAGGGTGCCGGCTTCGAGCCTGTCGATGATCCAGCGGATGATCACCGGCATGGCCAGATTGCAGCCGACGGTCAGGAATCCGCAGAGCGCGGTCCCGATGATATCGCGTTTGTAGGGCTTGAAATAAGCCTTCAGGCTGACGGTTGATTTTGCGATGCTGTTCTTCCTTTCAAAAGGGTTTGAAGGTATCGGCTTATCGGCATTTTGCAAGTCCGACTTCCAATGATTGGAAATACGGGCGGTTCGGTTTGACTTTCCAATGAGGGGAAACTATAAACACCCGCCTTTAGCGATACAGCACTAAAAACGGGCTGTTTGCAGAACGAGGTGAAACATGCTTTCGACAACGAAAAAGAGAAATACGTGCAAGGTGCTGGAAATCCGCCGGTTAACACCGGAAACCGCCGTGGTGCGCTTTGAGCGGCACGGGCTTGAATTTGAGCCGGGCCAGTATATCCGGGTCGGCCTGGAGGGCGATCCGGAGATTCGCGACTATTCCGTTTATTCCGGCAGCGACAAGGATTACCTCGAAGTGCTCGTCCGCCGCGTGGAAGACGGCCTGGTATCCAAACAGCTCTGCGATCTTGAAATCGGCGACGAGGTCAGCGTGGGCGGTCCCTACGGCCACTTCAAGCTGACCGAGGAAGCCCTGACCAAACCGCTGCTGCTGATTGCGACCGGCACCGGAATTTCACCGTTCCACAGCTATTCGGAATCGCACGAGGGGCTCAATTTCCGCCTGATCCACGGCACGGCCCGTGCCGATGAAAATTATGAGGCGGACTATTATGGCGACGCCTATTTTCACTGTGTATCGCGCGAGGACGGCGGCGATTTCAAAGGCCGCGTCACCGACTACCTGAAAGCGCAGGAGATCGATCCGGAAACCAACGCCTTCCTCTGCGGCAACTGCGATATGATCTACGAAGCCTTCGACCTGCTGCAGGATAAAGGCCTGCCCACCGCCCAGATCCACACCGAGGTGTATTTTTGATTTTTGAATGCTGATTTTT
>JBFJYX010000178.1:0-6517 GCA_041622415.1 Pontiella sp. | reverse complement strand
ATGCGGTCAACCATGGCATTCGGGAAACAGACGTTGGCCTCGATCCATTCGGCGAGTTCCGGATCCTGTTTTCCGGCAAAGGCGAGCAGCATTTTTTTGGTCATGTCACCGTTATGCTGGATGTTGTCGCACGACTGGACGGTGTACGGCGGCAGGCCGGCATCGCGGCGCTTTTTGAGCGAGGCGGTCAGGAACCCGAAGATCAGGGTCGGGTTGCCGGGGTTGGCCAGGTCGTGCTGCACATCGGGGTTATCGAAATTGAATTCGCCGGTGGCGGGATTGAAGTTGTAACCGCCTTCGGTAATCGTGAGCGAAACAATTTTGGTGTCCTCGTGCGCCATGCGGTCGATCACCGCAATGGGATCATCCACGCTGAGCATGAAATCGATAATCGATCCGATGACGCGCGCTTTCACGGTGCCGTCGGGATGTTTGAACATCAGGGTATACAGAAAGTCCTGCTCCTTGAGGATGTCGCGCATTTTGCGGTCGGCTTCCCGCAGGCCGACCCCGCAGATGCCCCAGTCGCGCGCATCGGATTCGCACATCAGCGAGCCGGTGTAGTAGGCTTCGTGTGAGCGATGGAAACCACCGACGCCGACGTGGACGATGCCCGCTTTCATTTTGCTGCGGTCATAGGTCGGGATAATCATTTTATCGGCGAGCAGCGGCAGGTTTTTCTGATTCAGTTTGATCGATTTGTTCATAGCTTTTTTCTCCGGTTTCAAGGGGTTAAATTTCAGGATACGGCGGCTTCGGGTTCGACGGCGATGGAGGCCTCGACCTCCGGGGCTTCCACGGAAGCTTTCCTGCGGCGCATCACCCAATAGGCAAAGACAAAATAGGTAATGGTGCAGATGAAGCCGTAGCGGTAGAAGATCGCGCGGTTTGTCTCGTAGCTTTCCATATCGGGGCTGCCCCACATTGTGATGCAGGCCAGGACCATGGTGATGACCAGGCTGGTGCGCGACACAATGTGCAGCACCTTGGAGAGCGTGGAGCGGTCCTTCACCGGGGTCGGTTCCATGGCGGCCTTGTAGGCCTGGTATTCCACCACCTCGGCATTAAACGCGGCTTCGGCGGCTTCCTCTTCCGGATAGCTTTCAGCGGCGCCGTATTTTTTGGCCAGCACGGTGTAGAGAATCACGGTAAAGACCCAGGTCGGGATGAAGAGGTAGTAGAACGACATCACGTTCAGCGCGTTGAGGCCGAACCCGAAGACCAGCCCGGCAATCCACGACGTAATCGCCGGCGTGCTGTGCGTCAGCTGGCGGTATTTGGCCCAGTAACGCGTGAATCCAATCTTTGGAAAAACGACATGCTCCGCAAACACGATGGCCCCCACCGGAACCACCAGCAGGCCGGCATAGGTCAGCAGCGGAAGCATCTTGGAAAAGACGAACGGGAAACAGGCCACGATCACGGTCACGATACCGACGGTGAGCGTCACTTTCTTGCGGGAATGGTTGTAGAAGATCGCCTGTGCGGCCAGGCCGGCACGGTAGAGGTTAGCGTTGGCGGTGGTCCAGCCGGCGATGATCACGATCACAAAACCGGAGAGGCCGAGGGCATAGTACGCCACGTCGCCGGGATCGAGTTCAACAATGGTGGTCTTCAGCAGCACGGCGGCACCGGCGCCCATGATGCCCGCGGCAATCCAGGCCACGAAATGACCGAACAGCATGCCGGAGCAGGTGCAGAGCCCGTAGATTTTCTTTTTGGCATAACGGAACAGGGCCATGTCGATCAGGCCGAAGTGCGTGATGGTGTTGGCCGCCCAGGCAAAACCGATGACTTCAAGCAGCCCGATGCCCGGTTCCCCGGCCGCATTGACCCCCGTCCAGATCGATTGATCACCGATGGCCATAAAGTCGCCGAAGCCCGAAAGCGTGGTTTTACCAAGTACAGCATGGGCAATGGCCGGCATCAGGACCAGCGCACCGCTCGTGAACATGACAAACAGCCAGGGGGCGCAGATGCCCGAAAAATCGGAGACGGCATTGAACCCGTACATCGCCACGAAGACCACAATGATCCCCACCGCGATCACCACGGCCACAAACCGCGCATCGTTGGGATACCACGACAGCTGCGCGGGTATCTTGAACAGGAACCTCACCGCCGTGGACGACACCGTGATCATGGCCGCCGATATGACCGTGAAAATGATGACGTTCGCCCAGTTGTAGAGCTTGGTCATATTATCGCCGGCGATTTTATGCAGATAGGTATAGAGGCTCATCCGCGTGTCCACCGCGATCGGCGACGTGATGAGCGTCCAGCTGAGTATGGCGAGGATATTGCCGATCAGCAGACCCAGCAGGATATCCATGGTTTTTGCGCCCAGTGCAACGAACGTTGCCCCGATCACAAACTCGGTGGCCGCCACATGCTCACCGGCATACAGCCCCATGAAATGCGTCCAGCCGTGCAGTTTATGTTTTGCAATGGGCAGCTGTTCTTGACTGATGTTTTCCAATGCCTGGAATCGTGTATTCATTCTCTTCCCTGTCTTTCCCTAATTAGTTGTTCATATTTTTACGTAAACCGGATGCCCTCCGAGCCTCAGCTCATCCAGTTTCCACCATCGACATTGTACGTTTGGGCCACGATATATTCGCTTTCATCCGAGGCGAGGAACACGGCCATGCCGACCAGGTCCTCCGCCGTGCCCATACGGCCGTACGGTACCGCTTCTCCGACCAGGCGCTTCTTCTCGCCGCGCGGCCGGTTTTCATATTTTGCAAAAAGTGCATCCACGCCGTCCCAGTGCTCGCCGTCGACCACACCCGGGGCGATGGCGTTCACATGGATGCCGTGTTCAATCAGGTTCAGCCCCGCGGACTGGGTCAGGCTGATCACCGCCGCCTTGGTCGCGCAGTAAACCGCCACCAGCGGCTCGCCGCGCCGACCGGCCTGGCTGGCCATATTGATGATCCGGCCGCCGCGCCCCTGCGCAATCATCGCCTTCGCCGCGGCCTGCAGCGTAAAGAGCGTGCCGGCCACATTGATGGCAAAGAGGCGGTCATAACTTTCGCGGGTGATTTCAACAATGGGCGCCAGATCGAAAACGGCGGCGTTATTGATCAGGATGTCGAGCCCGCCGGCCGTGGCAACCACAGAGGCAACCGCGGCGTCGATCGAGGCCTGGTCGGTGACATCCATCTGCACGGCAAAGGCGCCGTGGCCGATGGCTTCCGCCGAGGCTTCGGCCCGTTCCAGATCAATATCGCACAGCGCCACACGCGCACCTTCTTTGGCATAGGCTTCAGCAAAGGTTCTGCCGATGCCGCGCGCCGCGCCGGTAATCATTGCCGTTTTATTTTCGAGACGTCCCATTATTTTCTTCCCATCGCTAAAGGTTGTTTAGGCTTTTTTACGGTGCTGAATGCAGTCGAGGGCCACGGCGATCAGCAGGACGGACCCTTTGATGACGAGCTGTACAAACTGGCTGACGTCGAGCAGCACGAGACCGTTGCTGAGTACGCCCAGCACGAGCACCCCGGCCAGCACGTTGGTGATTTTACCGAAGCCGCCGGCCACGCTGACCCCGCCGAGTACGCAGGCCGTCAGCACATCAAATTCGAAGCCTTTACCGGACAGCACCTGTCCGGAATTGGTGCGCGAAAGAATCACGATCCCGGCCACGCCGGCAAAGAAACCCGACAGCGTGTAGACCAGATATTTCACGCGCTTCACGTTGATCCCGGAGAGCAGCGCCGCTTCCTCGTTTCCGCCCACCGCATAGAAGTAGCGGCCGAAAAAGGTCTTGCGCAGAATGAACATGCCGAGGCCCATGACGATGGCCATAATGATTACCGGAATCGGAATGGGGCCGACATAGCCCTGGCCGATCACCGCGAAGGATTTCGGGAATCCGAAAATCGGCAGGCCTTTGCAGATCAGGAAGGCCACCCCTTCGATGATGATCATCATCGCCAGCGTCACAATGATCGACGGCATCTGCAGGTTGGCGATAATCCAGCCGTTGAAAAAGCCGATTCCGGCAGCCAGCAGCAGCGCCAGGATAATGGCGAGAACCGGATTCATTCCGGCGTTCACCATGAACCAGGCCGTCACAATATTGACCAGGGTAATCACCGACCCGACCGACAGGTCAATCCCGCCGAGCAGCAGGACAAAGGCAAAGCCCACCGCGGCGATCCCCATCATGGAGACCTGGCGCGCCACGTTCAACAGGTTGTGGCCGACCAGAAAGTTTTCCGAAGCGATGGAGAAAAACACCATCAGTGCCAACAGCACGATATAAATCCCGAAGCGCTTCCCGATATCTGCAGCCACGCTGCCGACTGATTTTGCTGAATCTGTGTTTGTCATAATTCTCTTCCCGTTCTTGGTTAGCTCTGCGAGGCAAAGCCCATAATGGTTTCCTGATCAAAGTCTTTCCGTTCGAGTTCGCCGGAGATCCGCCCTTCCTGCAGCACAATGATGCGGTCGGACATGCCCATCACCTCTTCCATTTCCGAAGAGATCATCAGCACGGCCTTGCCCGATTCCACCAGCGTGTTGACCAGGGCATAGATTTCGGACTTGGCGCCCACATCGATCCCGCGGGTCGGCTCGTCGAAAATCACCAACGTCGGTTCCGAAGCCAGCCACTTGGCAATGATCACCTTCTGCTGGTTACCGCCGCTGAGGTTCTTGATTTTCTGGTCCAGCGACGGCGTCTTGATCCGGATCGATTTCTGGTAGTACTCCGCAATCTTCCGCTCTTCTTTTTTATCGATCGTGAAGAACCGGGAAATCCGGTCGAGGATCGACATGGTGATGTTGCTCTTGATGTCGATTTCCAGCAGTGCGCCCTGCTTCTTCCGGTCTTCCGGCACCAGGGCAATGCCCTCGTTGATCGCCTCTTTCGGAAGTTTCGAATGGATCTCTTTGCCGTGCAGGATAATCCGCCCGGAGGTCCGCTGCCGGACCCCGAAGAGCAGCTCGGCGAGCTCGGTACGGCCCGCGCCGATCAGGCCGGCCAGGCCGAGCACCTCGCCTTTCCTGATTTTCAGGCTGATGTCCTGGACGCCGTTACCGGACAGGTGATCCACCTCGAGCAGCACCTCATCCGAAATCTGATGTTTGCGCTCAGGATAGGTTTCCGTCAGTTCACGGCCGACCATCAGCTTAACCAGATCGTCGAGGTTGGTGTCCTCCGTCTTCAGCGTTTCGATCTTCTGGCCGTCCCGCAGCACCGTGATCCGGTCGGAAAGACGGAAGATCTCTTCCATGCGGTGCGAGATATAAACGATCGTCACCCCTTTGGCCTTCAGCTTTTCCACCATCACATAAAGCGCTTCGGCTTCAGCGGCGGTCAGCGGGGCGGACGGTTCGTCCATAATCAGGATCTGTGCATTCTGGGAAATTGCTTTCGCAATCTCAACCAGCTGCTGGTAGCCGACCGTCAGGCTGCCCACGAGCGCGTTCGGATCGATTCGGATATCGAACTGCTTGAAGAGTTCAGCGGCCTTTTCGACCATGGCTTTCCGGTCGATCATGAAGCCCTTGCAGATGGCGCGGCCGAGGAAAATATTCTCGGCCACGGAGAGTTCATCCACCAGGTTGAATTCCTGGTAGATCACGGAGATGCCGAGTTGTTCCGACATTTTCGGAGTCAGCGCCGAATAGTCGCGTCCCCGAATAACCACTTTGCCTTCCGTCGGAACAACGGCACCCGTGCAGGTCTTGATCAGGGTCGATTTTCCCGCACCGTTTTCGCCGACCAGTGCGTGAACCTCGCCTTTCACGATATCCAGGCTGACATTGTCCAGTGCAACTACGCCCGGATATCGCTTGGTAATATTTTTAAGCTGAAGGAGAAGCATCGGATTTTCCTATTTGAAGTAATATTTATCAACGTTGTCGATCGTCACCGGAATGAGCTCGCGGTACACCCGCGCCGGAACCTCTTCACCGCTGGCCAGTTTATCCACGAAGCTGTAAACCGTCCGGGCCACGTCTTCGTCGGTACCGGTCACGATGACACTCATCTTCACGGCTTCCCCGTTTTTGATGGCATCCAGTTCCGGTTTGGTGGCGTCCACGGCAAACACACCGAAGTCGTCCGCGTCTTTACCGGCCGCCTTGGCCGCTTCGTTGGCGCCCACCGAACCGCCGCCCCCGATGCAGCACACCACTTTTACATTCGGGTTGGACTGGAAGATGGTTTCCATCTTGGTGATGCCTTCGTCCGGGTTGATGGCACTGGTTTTCGCAACCACTTTGGCTTCCGGAGCCAGTTCCTTGAGGGCGTCTTCAATGCCGTTACCGCGGGCCAGCAGAACCGGCAGCTGCGGATAGTTCAGGATGGCCACTTCGGCCTTGCCGCCGTGCACCTCCTTAATAAAGGCCGCCGCTTCCTTACCCACCAGGTAACCGAGGTCATGGTTGTCGATCAGCCAGCGGACATCCGCATTTTCCAGGTCGTCGTCCCAGGCAATCACTTTCACACCGCGGGCCATGGCTTCTTTACAGGCACCTTCGATCCCCGCCGGATCCGCCGGGT
>JBFJYX010000177.1:0-6524 GCA_041622415.1 Pontiella sp. | reverse complement strand
TGAGAAACTCTTCTACTCCCCCTTCTACGCACCCGGGGAAGACCGGCGTTTCTACCGCCTCGTCAAACCGGCCGCGCCCTGATCCGGGAACCGATCAGGCTTCCGCTTCTTCCAGAGCCCGGGTCCGGTTCATCAGTGCGCGGTTGTAAGCGGAGATCATGTCGTGCCGCGAGACGATTCCGTGCAGCTTGCACCGGGTTTCGCGATCGACAACCGGCAGCTGTTCAATGTTGCGATAGCCAATCCGGCGCATCGCGGTATCCAGGTTTTCCTCGGCAAAAACCGTGATGACATCGGTGGTCGCCAGCTCCTTGACCACAACCAGATCCATCAGGTTCTTCTCGAACACAACATCCATAAAATCCTGCACCGAGATAATACCGGTCAGCTCGCCGGCCGCATTGACCAGCGGAAAATTGGTGTGCTGCGTCCGCTGGATAAAGTCGGCGAACTCGCGCAGCGTCATGTTTTCGGGAATGGTTTCGACGCGGGTCTGCATCACTTCGCCCACCGTCAGGCTCTTCATGATGTTGCGCTCTTTGCCCGCCTCTAAATCGATGCCGATACGCGTCAGCTCCACCGTTTCCAGGCTCTCTTTCTTCAGATGCCGGGCAATGGCGGTGCCGATCACGCAGGTGAGCATGATCGGAATGATGACCTCATAGCTGTCGGTAATCTCAAAAAGCAGGAAGATGGCCGTCATCGGCGCATGGGTTGTGGCGGCGAGGAAGGCCCCCATGCCGACCAGCGCGTAGGCTCCCGGGGAAAGAGCCGCCCCGGGCATCAGCATGGCCATCAGATGGCCGAAGGCACCGCCGGCGACCGCGCCGATAAACAGGCACGGCGCAAAGAGCCCGCCCGGCAGGCCGGAGCCGATGGTGACCCCCGTCGCAATCATTTTGGCCACGACCAGTAACAGCAACAGGTGCCAGGCAAAATGACCCGAGAGCACCTCGCTCATGAACTCATACCCGTTGCCGAAGACCTGCGGCAGAAAGAGTCCGATCAAACCGACCGTCAGACCGCCCACCACCGGCTTAGCCAGCTTCGGCAGTTTGGTGGCGTCGATGACGTCTTTAATCCGGTAATAGACATTGATAAATACGGCCGCCAGTCCGCCGATGATGATGCCGAGCAGCAGATAGAGCCCCAGCTCCCAGAAACTGTCCATCGCATAGACCGGCGCCACCAGCTCCGAGCCGTTGCCCAGCATGGCCCGCGAGAGCACTGTGGCGATACCGCTGGCGATCACGATCTGCGTGAAACTGGCCACCTCAAACGAGGAGAGCAGAACAATCTCCGTCGCGAAAAAGACACCGGCAATCGGGGCATTGAAGGTAGCCGCGACACCGGCGGCCGCGCCGCAGGCCACCAACACTTTAAGTTGGGATCCGCGGATCTTGAACAGTCGGCCGAGCTGGCTGCCGATGGTGCCGCAGATGACGGCAATCGGTCCCTCCTGACCGGCACTGCCGCCGGTGCCTAGGGTGATGGCCGCCCCCAGGCCGCGGGTGAACAGCGGTCGAAGCGGCAGCTTGGCCCCTTTAAGATTCACCGTCACCAGGAATCCGGCAAAGCCGCCTTTGAGGTCCTTGCCGAAAAAGATCCACATGGGAATCATCAGCAGGCCGCCGATCACCGGCATGAAAACCACCAGCAGCCGCCGGAAATTCCACTCCTCCAGATTGATGTCAAAAAACGTCGTGGACTGTTCGACCACCAGCCAGTGAAACAGGTCAATGGTTTTACGGAACAGATAATTGCCGAGCCCTCCGAGCAATCCGATGACGACGGCGAGCAGGGTGGCGAAGGTGTTGTCGCTGATATTAAATCGATTCAGTGCGGCACGGGTGTTCTGGTACAGCTTGCGTGAAAAAAAAATGCGAACTCTCTGTTTAAATGCTGCCACGGAATCGACCTTTTGCTGTCTACGGTGCGGGGGCGCTCACACGGCCCTTGTTCAATGCACCTTATAATGGATAACAAATCGCTTTCCAGGCGATGGGGCGAACGTCCCGAAAAATCGACCTGAAAAGCGGTTTCGTGGCGAAAGGTCTACTGCAAGGCCGGGTTTGTGTCAAGATTGGGAGAGCGCCTGTTCAGTCAGGGGCAGATCGCTCCTGAAGAACCTGCGCTCCGCTTGTTCAAAGGCCGTAAGATATCAAAGCAGCAAACCGGCGCGCACTTCGGCGGCGAGGTTCGGGCTGCCGCATTCCGCAATCACCTTGAGCGCAAACTCAAAGGCGGTGCCCGGCCCCTGGCTGGTGATCAGATGGCCGTCGACCACCACGATATCGCTCACCGGCTGCACATTCGGCGGAAGCTTCTGCTCCACGCCCGGATAGCAGGTGAATTTCTTTCCTTCCAGCACACCGGCTTTATTCAGCGCCAGCGCCGCGGCGCAGATACAGCCGAACCATTTTCCGGCCGCGTCAAAATCCTTCAGCGCCTGCTGAACACCCGCATGCGCCATGAAAGCCTCCGTACCGCCGAAGCCGCCGGGCAGCAGCAGCACATCATAGTCGGCGGGGTCCACCTGCTCCCAGGTGGTGTCGGGAACCAGCTTTACACCGCGCGAGGCTTCAAGCGTTCCGGCGGTAAGTCCCGCAACGGTCACATTGAATTCCGCCCGGCGAAGGGTGTCGATAATGATGACGGCTTCCATCTCTTCGGAGCCGGTGGCAATGGGTACCAGTACGTTCATGACTTATCCTCCGTTATACTCATTTTTGATTGCTGATTTTAGATTTCCGATTTATCGGTCTACGACAGCCTTTCATAAAGGCCGACGCCGCCTGAGTTCAACACATCGAAAATCAAAACTCGAAATTCAAAAATAGCTACTCGATAACTTTTCTCAGTTCGCCGACCACTTTATCACGCATCGACGCCGCCATCGGCTCATCAAAAGTTTCCTGCAGCACGTCAGCGAGCTTCTCGCCCTTACAGACCACGACGCCGTTTACATTCATGAGTTCTTCCGGAAGTTCCGTACCCAGAAAGCAAAGCACCGAGTAAACCGGAAGGTCACCGCATCCGGCATCATCAATATAGCTGACCAGCTCCGCCGTCGCGGCTTTCACCTGTTTAAGCGGCGGACGCGACGGCTCTTTGCCGTCCGGCAAAACCAGCTTGCCGTCCTTAAACCCGACGGCACCGCGCCAGTTTTTGGTCTCCACCACAAAGACGCCGGCCGGGGCCACGATGATATGGTCAAAATTCTGTTTACCGCCCCGCAGCCGCAGCCCGTTGAACACGGTGTAGTCCGAGGAAAGAAACGCCAGCTCGTGCGCCACCCACTCCTCGCCTTTTGCGCCTTTCAGGAAATGACCCAACCGGCGGTCACCCCACGCCAGCAACAGGGCCGTGGCCACCGCTACGAGAAAAAAGAGCACGCCCACGGTGGAAACACTCAGGTAGGGTTTCGGAAACCAGGCGCGCAGCAGATACCCCGTCACCAGGCAGATTACCAGCAGCGGCCAGAACGCCCGAAGCAGCCCGAGAACGCGCGGCGCCTCGCCGGGACTGCCATAGACCCGGGCATAATTTACACTGAGCGATTCTTTCGGTGTTTCCATACATTGGAACCATAGGTGATGCATTCGAGTGTGACAACCGTTGATCTTAATAAGCTTATTTTTACTGGCCCGCAACCGCGTCGAAAGCTATGAAGACAGCGCGAAACTGAAGGAAGAATATCATGGCAAACGGAACCTGCTGCACCCCCGGCAAAAAAAGATGCGGATGCGACGAAGGCCACCTCGGCAAACCCTTTGAGCGGATCGCAACGGGCGCAACCGACCGCATGGTCCGCCTCGAGGGCGGCGTTTTCCGAATGGGCACCGAGGATGACATCGGCTACCCCGACGACGGCGAAGGCCCGATCCGCGAAGTCTCGCTCGAACCCTTTTATATCGATCAATACGCCGTCACGAATGCCGACTTCCATGCGTTCGTCAACGCCACCGGCTATCAGACCGATGCCGAAACGTTCGGCTATTCCTACGTTTTCCACCTGCTGCTGCCCCCCAGCCTCAAACGCACGCTCGACCTGCTGGGCCGCACGGTGATCGGCCTCGAATGGTGGTACCATGTTGAAGGGGCCGACTGGGCGCATCCGTTCGGACCTGAATCCGGTTTCCAGGGATTGGAAAATCACCCGGTCACCCATGTCTCCTACCGCGACGCCCTCGCCTACTGCGAATGGGCGGGCAAGCGCCTGCCGACCGAAGCCGAGATGGAATATGCCGCGCGCGGCGGACTCGAAGGCAAACGCTATGTCTGGGGCGATGAACTCATGCCCGATAGCCAGCACCGGTGCAATATTTTCCAGGGCAAGTTTCCCCAATACAATTCCGGCGAAGACGGCTATATCGGCACCGCACCGGTCGATGCCTTTGAACCCAACGGCTACGGCCTCTACAACATGGCCGGCAATGTCTGGGAATGGGTCTTCGACTGGTGGAGCCCCGATTTCCACATCAACGGTCCGCGCCAAAACCCCACCGGACCTGAAACCGGCGATCGGCGCGTCAACCGCGGCGGCTCCTATCTCTGCCACGACTCCTACTGCAACCGCTACCGCGTCGCCGCCCGCACCTCCAACACCCCCGACTCCTCCACCGGCAACCTCGGCTTCCGCTGCGTCCGGGACGTGGCGACTGAGGCGTGAGGCGTGAGGCGTGAGGCGTGAGGCGTGAATAAAAAAAAGCGGCTGAACTGAATCAACCGCTTTATTCCGCATCACGACTCAATCGTCACGCATCAGATTCCCAGCACATATTTCATGGCATCTTTCATGGTGTAAAGCCGGGCCTCTTTGCCGGCCACCCACAAGGCGGCCTGCAGGGCGCCGATCGCAAAAACGTCGCGGCTGGTGGCCCGGTGCGACAGCTCCAGCAGCTCACCTACGCCGGCAAACATGACCGTGTGGTCGCCCACAATATCGCCGCCGCGGATCGCATGAAAACCGATCTCTTTTTCCGGGCGCTCGCCCGGCATACCGGTGCGGCCGTCAACCTGCGTTTCTTTCAGGTCCCAGCCATATCCGTCCGCCGCCGCCTGGCCCAGCATCAGCGCGGTGCCGCTCGGCGAATCCTTTTTCTGGTTGTGGTGGCTTTCCAGAATTTCCACATCGTAGCCCTTGCCCTTCAGCGACTGCGCGCCGAGTTCAACCAGGTGGCAGAGCAGGTTAATGCCCATGCTCATATTGCCCGACAGAACCACCGGCGTTTTTTCCGCCGCCGCATGAACCGCCGCCTGCTCTTCGTCATTCAGGCCGGTGGTGCCGATCACCCAGGCCGTGCCCCACTCCGCAATACGCGGCGCATTGCCCGCTGTTCCGGTGTGCGATGAAAAATCAATAATCACGTCGGCATCCGGGCCGACCTCTTCAAGCTTATCGGTCACATGAACGCCCGCCGCTTTGCAGCCGGCCATCACGCCCGCGTCTTTGCCCTGTTCGGCTTCCCACACATCAACCGCGCCGACCAGTTCCAGACCCTGGACTTTTTCTTCCAGAATGCACCGGATCAGTGCTTTGCCCATACGGCCGCACGCGCCCTGAATTACAACTTTTACACTCATGAGTTTGCCTCAATGTAGACGAAGCTTCCGGCTTCGTGGTTTAGCTTACAGAATGCCGGCCGCTTCCAGCGTAGCCCGCAGCACCGCTTTGTTTTCATCCGTCGTTGCGCACATCGGCAGACGGTAGGTTTCCTCGATCAGCCCTTTCATCGCCATCGCCGCTTTGATCGGAATCGGGTTGGTATCGATAAACAGGTCATCGAAGGTCTTTGCATATTTATCGTGCAGCACCTGCGCCTCGTCATATTTTCCGTCCAGCGCCGCGGCAACCAGTGCCGAAACCTCGGCCGGAATAAGATTCGATGCAACGGAGATGACGCCGAGCGCCCCCTCTTTTATCATCGGCAGTGCCAGCGAATCGTCACCGGACAGCACTTCGATATCGCACAGCTTTTTAATGTCGGTGACGCGCTGCACCGAGCCCGCGGCTTCTTTAATCGAGACGATGTGTTCGTGCTTAGCCAGCTCGACCACCACCTCCAGCGGAATCTCCAGCGCAGAACGCCCCGGTACATTATAAAGCACCACCGGAACGCCGAGATCAGCCACAGCACTGAAGTGCTGAATCAGGCCGGCATTGTTCGGCTTGTTGTAATACGGCGTCACCTGCAGCGTGCCGTCGACCCCGAATTCCTTCGCCGCGGCCGTAAGCTCGATCGCCTCGGCCGTCGAATTGGCGCCCGTTCCCGCCATAATTTTAACCCGGCCCGCGGCGGTTTCCGTCACCACCCGAATCACTTCCAGATGTTCATCCGTACGCAGGGTCGGCGATTCGCCGGTCGTGCCCACAGGAACAAGTCCGGAAACCCCGCCGGCAATATTGAACTCAACCAGCTCAGCCAGTTTCTGGAAATCCACTGAGCCATCCAAGGCAAAGGGAGTCACCAAAGCTGTATACACACCACTAAAATACATTGTTCTTCTCCATACGTTGGAGG
>JBFJYX010000176.1:0-6528 GCA_041622415.1 Pontiella sp. | reverse complement strand
GAATACTGGCTCTACGCCAACCTCGGCCGCGGCTGGTGGATCGGCACCGCCCCGGTCAATATCGCCGACTGGGAAGCCGACGCGGAAAACCGCTGGACCGTACCGGTCGGCGGAGGCATCGGCAAAGTGGTCGGCCGGCGGATTCCGCTGAACCTCAAATGCGAAGCCTATGCCTATGCCGAGGTCCCGGACGACCTGGCCGAGTGGACCCTCCTCTTCTCCATCGAATTCCTCCTGCCGGAAAACGCGCTCTTCAAGCGATAACGGCGGCGCATGAAAACCGGGGTCCGCTCCGCGCACCTCCGGAGATGCACATCGATTCGTCACACAACCTTTCAAAGCTTTTAACAAAACCCGGATATCCCTCGACAATACCCCGACAGGAAAACTAGACTGCCCATCTTAAAACATGGAGATGCTGATATGAAAAATCGCTGGGTTTTCACCGTCCTGTCCTGTCTGCTCCTTCTCGGCTGTACGCCTAAAAATGAGTTTCAGCCTCCACCGCCTCCGGAAGTCGGCGTTCAGCAGCCGGTCGTGAAGGATGTTACCGTCTTTCAGGGTTTTCCGGGTCGTCTGGCCGCATCGGATGAAGTGGAGATCCGTGCCCGGGTCAAAGGCTATCTGCAATCCATCGAATTCACCGACGGTCAGCGGGTGAAAAAGGGCGACCTGCTCTTCACCATCGAGCCGGAACAATACGAATCCGCTGTGAATTCGGCAAAAGCACAGGTTGCCCAGGCCGGGGCCGCGCTGAAACTTGCGGATGCCACCCTTCAACGAAACCGGAAAGCCTTCGAAACCAAGGCGGTTTCTGAAGTGGATGTATTGACCGCCGAGGCCAACAGGGATTCCGCCGCCGCCGCAGTGCTGGCCGCAGAAGCCGCGCTGAAACAAGCGGAACTCAACCTCTCCTACACCCAGATTCACGCCCCCTTTGCCGGCCGCGCCGCCCAGCGGACCCTTTCGGTCGGCAACCTGGTCGGCAGCGAGGGGTCCACCCTGCTGACCAAAATTGTGGTCGAAGCCCCGATCAATGTCTTTTTCAATGTTGATGAACGAACCCTGATGCCCTTCCTCCGCCGCGGCATCGGCAGCACCGACGGGAAGAAAGACATACCGCCGGTACAACTCGAGCTCGCGGACGGCACCCGGCACACCGAAGCGGGGACCGTGGATTATTCCGATCCGGTCATCGACCCCGCCACCGGCACCCTGCGGATCCGCGCCGAATTTCCCAACCGCAACATCAACCTGGTCCCCGGTCTCTATGGCAACATCCTGCTGCCGACGGAAGTGGAGCAGGCCGTCCTGGTCCCCGACCTGGCCATCCAGCGTGACCTGGGCGGATCCTTTGTCCTGGTGGTGAACGAAGAAAACATGGTCGAAAGCCGTTATGTGCAGCGCGGCGAGCTCGTCGGCGCGGACCGCATCATCACCGACGGCCTCATGGCGGAAGAGCGGGTGATCGTTCAGGGCGTACAGCGGGCCCGCCCGGGCATTGAAGTCCGCATCGCCCAATCCGCCGCAGAACCCGCCGCCCCGGCCGCTGAATAAAACGGAGGTCTCCCATGTTCAGCCATTTTTTTATTAAACGGCCGATTTTTGCCGCCGTAATTTCCATCGTCATCGTGCTGCTCGGCACCTTTGCCCTGCTGGGGCTGCCCGTTGAGCGCTACCCCAACATCGCCCCGCCGGCCATCACCGTGAACGCGGCCTATCCCGGTGCCGATGCCAACACCGTGGCCGATACCGTCGCTTCGGTGATTGAGAAAGAGGTCAACGGCGTGGAAGGCATGATCTACATGAACTCCGTCAGCGCCAACGACGGCACCATGAAGCTGACCGTGACCTTTAATACCGGGGCGGACCTCGACATGGCCAACGTGCTCGTCCAGAACCGGGTGGCCAAGGCCATCCCCCAGCTGCCGCAGGAGGTCCAGCGCCTCGGCGTGTCGACCCAGAAAAAATCGACCGATGCCAACCTATACATCGGCTTCACCAGTACAAATAAAAACCACGACGACATTTTCCTGGCCAACTATGTGGCGCTGCGCGTGAAGGACGAAGTGGCCCGGGTCCCGGGCGTCGGCGAAGTGCAGTCCTTCGGGGCCGGCAACTATTCGATGCGCGTCTGGCTCGACCCGGAAAAAATGAAGGCGCGCGGCCTGACGGCCGATGATGTCGTCAACGCAGTGCGCGAACAGAACCTGCAGGTGGCCGCCGGACAGATCGGCGAACCGCCGGTGCCCCGGGGGCAGGCCAACCAGATGACGATCCAGCTGAAGGGCCGCCTGCTGGAAGCCGAAGAGTTCGGCGATATTGTGATCCGTACAGGGCAGGACGGCCGCCTCCTGCGCATTCGCGACATTGCCCGGGTGGAACTCGGCGCCCAGAATTATATTATCCGCTCCAGCCTGAACGGGCAGCCTTCCTCCACCATTGCGGTCTATCAGATCCCCGGCGAAAATGCGCTGAATGTGGTCGACGGAGTCCGGGCCAAAATGGAGGAGCTCAAAGCCGGGTTCCCGGAGGGCATGCAGTATACCGTCATCTACGACAACACCGTGGTCGTGAAAGCCTCGATCAAAGAGGTCATCAATACGCTGTTTATCACCCTCATTCTCGTGGTTCTGACCGTCTACCTCTTCCTGCAGAATATCCGGGCCACGGTGATTCCATCCGTGACCATCCCGGTGGCGCTCATCGGCACCTTTGCGGTGATGTCCGCGCTGGGCTACTCGCTCAACCAGTTCACGCTGTTCGGCCTGGTGCTCGTCATCGGCATTGTGGTGGACGATGCGATCGTGGTGGTGGAAAACTGCACCCGCCTGATCGACGAAGAGGGCCTGCCGCCGAAAGAGGCCGCCATGCAGGCCATGACCGAGGTATCCGGCCCCGTCATCGCCACCACCCTGGTGCTGCTGTCGGTCTTTGTGCCGACCACCTTCATGCCGGGGATTACCGGCATCCTCTTCAAACAGTTTGCCGTGACGATCTCGGTGGCCACCGTATTCTCCAGCATCAATGCCCTGACGCTCAGTCCGGCGCTCTGCGGCGTGCTGCTGCGCCCGTCCAAAGGCGAAGTCCGGACCGGCATTTTCGGGGCCTTCAACAAAGGTATGGATAAAACCCGCTCCGGCTACCTGAAGGTCGTCCATCAGGCGCTCCGCAAAGCGGTCATCGGCCTGATTGCTTTCGGCGTTATGGCCTTTGCCGCGTTCTCCGGTTTTTCGGATCTGCCCAGCGGTTTTGTTCCGCAGGAGGATGAAGGCTACTGCATGGTGAATGTACAGCTTCCCGATGCGGCCTCACTGGAGCGGACCAGCGACTTCATCCGTCAGGTCAATGCCGTGATCGGCGGCACCGACGGCGTCGCCAACTACATGACGATTGCCGGCTTCTCGATTCTCGACGGCGCGGCCATTCCGAACGCGGCCTTCAGTGTGGTGACCTTCAAACACTGGGACGAACGCGCCGACCGGCCGCAGGCCGACATCATCCGCGAGCTGAACATGAAACTGGCGCAGCTGAAAGACGGCGTCACCTTCGCGTTCCCGATGCCTTCGCTTCCCGGCGTCGGCATGTCCGGCGGTCTCGTAATGATGCTGCAGGACCGCGGCGGCGTAGGCATGGGCACCCTGCGGCAGGTGGCTCAGGAATTTATGAACGACGGCAATGCGCAGTCGGGCCTGCAGGGCATGTACACCACCTTCCGCGCCAACGTGCCGCAGCTCTTTGTGGACATTGCCCGCGACCAGGTGCTCTCGAAAAATGTTTCCATGAGTGCCGTATTCAATGCCCTGCAGTATTTCTACGGTTCGGTCTACATGAACGACTTCACTTACATGAATCGCGTCTTCCAGGTCCGGGCGCAGGCCGACGGTGAATTCCGCCGCGAGCCCGACCAGATCCGCAACCTGGAAATCCGCAGCCGCGACGGCAGCATGCTGCCGCTCGGCTCCGTGATCAGCATCGAAGAGATTCTCGGCCCGCAGTCGATCACCCGATACAACATGTATCCCTCCGCAAAAATCATGGGCCAGCCCGGCGTCGGTTACAGCACCGGCCAGGCCATGGAGATTGTGGAAAACATGGCCGGCCGGAAACTGCCGAATACCATGGGCGTGGAATGGACGGAACTCTCCTATCAGGAAAAAGCGGCACAGGGCTCGTCGAACATCATCTATGTGCTGGCCATCGTCATGGTGTACCTGGTTTTGGCAGCGCAGTATGAGAGCTGGAGTATTCCGGTTTCGGTCTGCCTCTCCGTACCCACCGCCCTGCTCGGCGCGGTGATTGCCCTGAAGGTATCGGCATTCGATAACAATGTTTATGCGCAGGTCGGCATCGTGCTGCTCATCGGCCTCTGCACCAAAACCGCCATCCTGATTGTGGAATTCGCCAAGGTGGAACACGAAGAGGGCAAGTCGATCTTCGATGCGGCGATGAGCGCGGCCGACCTGCGTTTCCGGGCGGTACTGATGACCGCATTTTCGTTCATCCTCGGGGTTATTCCGCTGGTGATCGCCACCGGGGCCGGCGCCATGAGCCGGCGCGTGCTCGGCGCCACGGTATTCGGCGGCATGCTGGTGGCCACTGTCGCGAGCCTGATCTTTGTACCGATGCTGTATTACGTGGTTCAATCCGCATCCGAGCGGAAGAAAAAGGCGGGAACGCCGGCTCCCGAAGATGCGCTTTCCCGGACGGTGGAAACTGAACAGGAGGGATAAATCATGAAAAAACCGATGCCCGCACTGGCCGCCCTGATGCTCTGCACGACGGTCGCATCCGCGCAGTACCATAAATATGACAGTTGGGATCAAAACTATACGGCGGCGGGCCTGCTCGGCGCCGTGCAGTATGAAGACCTCAAATTCGATGCCCCCGCCAGCGGCGGCGCGGAGCAGATCGATGTTTCGCTGCTGCCCCAGCTCGGCGGCGCCTGGACCACCAGTCCGCAGCCTGATCAGCGTTTTCAATATGGCCTCGAATGCAGCTTCCTGCTCGGCTTCCGCTTCGACAAACTCAACTATGCCTACCTCGGCGGCGGCGGTGCCTATATCAGCATTTCCACCTCTATGTGGATGTTCGATCTGGCCGGCGGAGGCTATGCCAGCTTCTTTCTCGATCAGGACAGACGCTTTCGGGTTTATGCGGGATCCGGACCGCTGATGCTCTACGCCAACTATCGCTCCGAGCAGACCTACGATGACGGAACGCCGACGGAAGACCTGAACGAGTCGGTCTTCGGCATCGGCTGGTACGCTCGCACCGGCATTGAATTCCGCGTGCATGAAAAAGGCATGCTCGGCCTCGGCGCCCGCGCCAGCTGGGCCCGGGCCGACTTCTCCGAAATCAACGGCTCCTCCGAGGTCGACGGTCTGGCGGTCTTTGCCTCCTACACCGCCGGCTTCTGATACGGCGGCCCCTCCCGGTATTTTTTCTTTACCGCAGGCTTTCGGGCGGCCTTGCGGACCGGTAGTTTTACCGGTCTATGAGTAAAAACGAACACATGCGCTTTTCCGACCGGAAGCGGCAGTCGATGGACTTCCGCTTTCCGGACGTCCCGATGAACATCGTCCTGGTCTATCCCTCCATTCCGCCGAACACCGGCAATGTGTCGCGCCTGTGTGCGGCCACCGGTTCCCGCCTTCACCTGATTGAACCCCTCGGGTTTGATATCGACGACCGGGCGGTGCGCCGCGCCGGACTCGACTACTGGGACTCGGTCGATATCTCTGTTTACCCGGACTTCGATACCTTTATGGAAAAAAATTCCAAGGGTCGGAAATTTTTCTTCAGCACCGCCGGCAAGCGCATCTTCCATGACGCGGATTTCCAGCCCGGCGACTACCTCGTTTTCGGAAACGAAACCTACGGACTGCCCGATGAAATTATCGAGGCACAACCCTCTGACCAACTCTTGAACATCCCCATCAAACTCGATAATGTGCGGTCCCTCAATTTGTCCAATTGCGCGGCGATCGTCCTGTTCGAAGCGCTTCGGCAAATTAATACATGATTTTTGAACGCAGGTTATGGATTGCGGTCGAAACCCGCATTACTTAAGAACAAGGGAGCTTGATGTATGGCTGGAATCGAAGTCATTAACCAGAAGGTGCGCGAAGCAAGCGCGTTTGTACCTACGTTAAAAAACGAAATCGGCAAAGTGATTGTCGGGCAGGAATACCTGATCGACCGGCTGATTATCAGCATGCTGGCCAACGGCCACGTCCTGCTTGAAGGGGTGCCGGGTCTGGCCAAGACGCTGACGATCAACACCCTCGCCCAGGCCCTCGACACCTCATTCCAGCGCATCCAGTTCACCCCCGACCTTTTGCCCGCCGACCTCTTTGGTACGTTGATCTATAACCAGAAAGACGGCGAGTTCATCATCAAGAAAGGCCCCGTTTTCGCCAACGTCATTCTGGCCGACGAAATCAACCGCGCCCCGGCCAAAGTGCAGAGCGCCCTGCTCGAAGCCATGCAGGAAAAACAGGTGACCATCGGCGACGAAACCTTCCG
>JBFJYX010000175.1:0-6541 GCA_041622415.1 Pontiella sp. | reverse complement strand
TGGTAGAAGAACGTTCCGGCGGAGCGTGTTCGGCCGGGCGGCCTGTGTTCGGGCTTTCCTGATTTGAAGCAAGAGGTGGTATTTCATGAGACGAAAACAATTTCAGTGGGTGGCTTGGATGGCGGGGCTTATGGCCTGCATGTCGCATGCCGCGGTCACGATCACCCCCGTCGGGGATGGCACCGGCTACGACATCAGCGGAACGGAAGTGGCGGATTTCCGCTCCACCGCAACCGCGAAGCTCTTTGATCCGGATGGCGACGAGGCCTACGGAACGGCGGGCTATATGGTTTTCGGGGGCGCGGCGGTCAGCGGCGGCGGGCACGCGCTCTTCGGCGATGCCACGGTGTGGTCCAACGCATCGTTTGTGGCGACGTTCGGCGCAGGGGCCGATTTTATTTCGATTTCCAAATACGTCACGTATCCCCTGTACGATGATCCGTCCCAACCGATCGACGGAACGGTTACCGATTTGGGGGCCACGGCGGTTGCCGTTGCCAATGCCAATGCCGGTGCCGGCGCCTGGAATGAAATGCTGACCTTTGCGATAGATGATACGGCCCCCTCCAGCTTCCGCGTCGGCTTGATGGCGGGGCCCGAACATAACAGCGACGGCCGCTGGGATCCTGCCGGACTGCGGATCTCTTTTGAGGGGGATACCGCAGTGGAGGTCACGGAACTGCCGATTATCTCCGGCACCGGCATGGTCTTTTTCGATATTACGGTGACCGCCGGGACGACCGGAACCTTTTCCATTGAATCGCAGCGCCGATCCGCGGTCGGCGGGTCGTCCATCAGCGGCGTGACCTTTGACACGAGTTCAGAAACCTTTGAGGGCATACTGGTCGGCTATGATTTTGATGCGGATGCGGCGGACCTGAGCGAGGCAACGGTGGTTGTTCCGAATCTAACGGCCAGCCAACTGACCTCCCCGATGGACATCGCGTTTGTCACAACCGTCGGCGACAACACCGGGGTGGATGCCAACGGCGTGGACTTCGGCGATAGCGCGACACTCGGCTGCGTCGGGATCGGCGTGAACGATGCCATTACCGGAAGTTTCGAGGCCGCAGTGGCCGGGGATGATTACGTGGCGTTCACGGTCACGCCCGGCACCGGCGCCTCTTTTGAGTTGGACCGTATTTCCTTCAAAGTCACCAAGAAACATGTGAACTCCGTGGACGAGTATGCTGTAACGGATGCTTCGGGCAACCTGATCGGCAGCGCGGCCGTCATCACGAATGTAGTCGGCCTGACGGGGGCCTACGATGGAGTAAGCGTTGAGGTCACCGATACGTCGTTTTTCCAGCTCTCCGAGGCCACCGAATTTCGCATCTATGCCTGGGGACGGGGAACGACCTCCACTTCCGGAACGCTGGCCGCACTGGATAAAGTGACGCTGTATGGACGCTCCGTGCCGGGGCTGTTGCCCTGGATCGAGAATGAGGGCGGAGTTTCCAACCTGTATGCCGATGCCGCGACCCTGACGGGATCGCTGATCAGCACAGGCAATGCGCCGACGCAGGTCCGGGCCTTTTGGGGCGAGACAGACGGGGGAACCAACGCCGGTGCCTGGGCGCAGCATGTCGATTTCGGCATTCTGGAAATCGGTGCATTTTCCACCGGGATCACCAATCTGACGACGGATACGGAACTGGTTTACCGCTGCGCTGCATCGAATCAATACGGCATCGCGTGGTCGGACGCCCAATATTATACACCGTCCTATCCGATCCTGACGGTGGACCCGGTTCAACTGGCGGAAGGAAACGCCGGATCCTCGCTGGCCGTCTTTACCGTTCGGCTGTCGCGTGCATATCCGGGCGCGGTCAGTTTTACCTTTTCCATGGCCGACGGGCTGGCCGGTTCCGCAGACTATGATGCCCAAAGCGGCTCGCTGACCTTCCTCCCGGGGGAAACCGTAAAACAGATTGCCGTTACGGTTTGGGGCGATTCGATCGATGAAGGTGACGAGGATTTTTATCTCACCATCGACTCGGCGGACGGTGCCGTTATCGAAAACGGTACGGCGCGGGGCATTATCTTTTCTGATGATCGCGAATGTTATCTTTCGCCGACCGAACTGGCCGTCGATGCCGATAACGGTCTGCTCTATGTGGTTGAATCCACCGCCGGCCGTGTGGGGATTATTGATCTGGACGATCAGATGCGGGTCGGTTCGATCGCGCTGCCGCAGGATCCTTCCGGGCTGGCGCTTTCAGCGGACGGCAGTATGCTGTATGTCACCGCCGGGGTTTCCACCGGCGAAGTCTATGTGGTCGATACGGCCGCACGCCAGATAACACAGACGATTTCCGTGGGCCACTCGCCGCGTGCGCCGGTGCCGGCGTTCGGCGACACGCTGTATGTCTGCGAACAGTTTGAGCATGCGGTGGCCGTGGTGGATCTCAACACGGGTGCGGTTACGGACCGGGTTCAGGTGCTGCGCGAGCCGTTCGGTGCGGCCCTGACCCCCGACGGCAGCAAACTGGTGGTCGGCAACCTGCTGCCGCACCAGCCGTCCACCCAGACCGGCGTCGGCGCATCGGTCAGCATCATCGACACGGCGTCGGACCGGGTCAGCACCAACATCGTGCTGCCGCCGGGTTCGCACAGCCTGCGGGATATGGCGGTTTCGCCGGACGGCGCATATGCCGTCGTCGCCCATGCGCTGGGGCGCTACCGCGTGCCGGCCACACAGATTTTCCGCGGCTGGGTGAACACCTCGGCCCTGAGCATCATCGACCTGGCATCGGAAACGCTCTACAACACGGTTGAACTCGATGATCTCGACGAAGGGGCCGCCAACCCGTGGGGCGTGGCCTTTGCGGCGGACGGCGAAACGCTGTGCGTTGCACACGCCGGCACCCACGAGCTGAGTGCGATCGACTGGACCGGTCTGCTGGCCAAACTGGCCGGGGAAACCGAAAATGTGTGTGACGACCTGAGCTACCTGGCCGGCCTGCGCCGCCGTCTTCCAATGCCTGGAAACGGACCGCGCGGCGTGGCTGTGGCGGGATCGAAGGTCTACACCGCGAACTTTTTCAGCGATTCGCTTTCCGTGGCGGATGTGACCGAAGGGCAGGAATATTCCGCGCAGGAAATTGTGCTGGGCTGGGTTATGCCGCAATCCAATGTGCGGCTCGGGGAACAGTATTTTTATGATGCCACCCTGTCCGCGCAGCAGTGGCAGAGCTGCATCAGCTGCCATCCCGGCGTCCGCGTGGACGGCCTGAACTGGGACCTGCTCAATGACGGATTCGGCAATGCCAAAAACGTCAAGAGCCTGCTGCATGCCCACTACACGGCCCCGACCACCTGGACCGGCGTTCGGCCCGACGCCGAGACGTCGGTCATGTCCGGCATCCTGTTCAGCCATTTCATCAATTATAAGCACGATGAAAACCTCTACATCGATGAATTCCTGAAGGCGGAGCAGCCCGTGCCCAGTCCGTATCTGGAGGACGGTGCGCTGAGCGCCGCGGCGCTCCGGGGACTGGCGACCTTCAATGCCCGCTGCATCGGCTGCCACAGCGGCCCGTATTTCACCGACCAGGAACTGCACGATGTCGGAACCGGAACCGCCATCGATGCCGGACCGTTCGATACGCCGAGCCTGATTGAGGCGTGGCGCACGGGGCCGTATCTGCACGACGGACGCGCACAAACCATTCACGATGTGGTCGAGGCCTTTTCGCACGGCAGTACGTCGGGATTAACGGACAGCGAGATTGATGATCTCGTGGAATACGTGAACTCGCTTTAAGAACACCCGGCCCATGCTTTTAAGAGGAATGTTTAAAATGAAAACGATACTTGGTTTAACGATGCTGTTCTGCGCGGTTGCGGCGCAGGCTCTGGACTCCGCTTTTGTGGTCGGCGATGACGGCCTGAACAAGGTTATGGTCTTCAACCGCTTTGGGGAACCGGTCTGGGAATATCCTGCGTTCGACCCTTACTCTGTGCAGGTGCTGGACAACGGCAATCTCCTGCTGACGAGCAGCCGCAATCTGCTGGTGGAGGTCAACCAGGCCAAGGAGATCGTCTGGTCGTTTGCCAGCGCCAATGAAATCTTCGGCGCGGTTCGCGATGGCGACGTCACCATCGTGGGCGATTGCACGGCGAACGAAATTCTTTTCGTGGGAACCGATGGCACGATCCAAAGCAGTTTCGCAGCGGTTTCAACGGCCACGGGCCACAGCACGATGCGGAACATTACGCTCACCTCGGCAGATACGATTCTGGCGGCGCATCTCGGTGATCACACGGTGCGTGAGTATTCGCGGAGCGGAACCTTATTGGCGGAGTTTGCCGTCCGCGGTGCCGCCTATCGCGGTGTGCGGCTCGACAACGGCCATACGTTGGTGGGGCATGAACTGGGCATCACGGAATTCGATGCGGCCGGAGTTGAAATCATGGACATTGCGGCCGAGGATATTCCCGATGCGGGGCTCTCTTTCGGTACCTGCGCTTATCGGCTGTCGAACGGAAATACGGTGATGGGCAACTGGTTCGGGCATGGCGGAACGGGCGAACCGCTGTTTGAAGTCGACGCGGAAACCAATATCGTCTGGACGATGGAAGACGGCGTGCTCGACAGTCCGCTGGCCTTTGTTCCGGTGAGCGATGCGTGGGCCGCAGCCTATTCGCAGGAGCAGGCGGATTCGGTATCGGTTACGGGCCTCGACGCGCCGATTCTTTTTGTGTACCGCCGGCAGTACGATCGCGATCACCACAACACCGCCACGTTTTTTCCCGCCTGCACCAATGAATACAATACGGGGGATTTCCGGCCCGGGGCCGCGCTTAAGATTTTTGATCCCGCAACCGGCGCCGTAACGACCCTGCTCGAAACCTCCGACGGTATGATCCGCGACCCGGACGTCCATTTCAGCGGCGAAAAGATTGTCTTTTCCATGCGCCAAGATACGGCGGACAGCCATCATATCTACGAAATCAATATCGACGGTTCGGGACTGACGCAGCTGACGTTCCTCGACGAGGTCGATGACCTCGACCCGATCTATATGCCGGACGGCGATATTGTGTTCACCTCGACGCGTGAAATCAAATATATCGGCTGCAACCGCCACATTTCGGCCAACCTGCACAAGATGGAATCGGACGGCGCCAACATTCAGCAGATCGCGCGCAGCACGCTGTTTGAAGACCATCCCAGCCTGATGCCCGACGGGCGCATCATGTATTCGCGCTGGGAATATGTGGACCGCAACTTCGGTGATGCGCAGGGGCTCTGGGTCTGCGATCCCGACGGCACCGGCCATGCCATCTATTACGGCAACAACACCACGAGTCCCGGCGGCGTGCTGGACGGGCAGGTGATTCCGGGAACGCCGTACACGATCTGTACCTTCAGCTCCTGCCACGATGTGCCGTGGGGCGCCATTGCCCTGATCGACCGCCGCCTGGGGGTTGACGGCAAAGATCCGGTGGTGCGGACCTGGCCGGCCGGCCTGGAGAGCTGGGTGAAAACGTCCGGACAGGATTATGACCGGTTTAAAAATACGGCGATCCGGCATGAGGATCCGTGGCCGCTGCTGGATGCCGATACCGGGGCGGGCGGGCGTTATTTCCTCTGTTCGCGGGAGATTACCGGCGGCAGTTCCCACATGGGCATTTACCTGCTCGATACGGAGGGTGAATCCCAACTGCTGTACAGCGAAGGCACTGGAACCTGGGGCTGCTTTGATCCGATGCCGCTGGCTCCGCGCACCTTGCCGCACGATGTGACTGTTCACCGCAAAAACAACGGCGTCGACGGCCGGTTCTATGTGCAGGATGTCTATGAAGGCACCCATATGGACGGCGTCGAACGCGGCGAGGTGAAATACCTGCGCGTGGTGGGCGCACCCAATAAAACCGATTTTGTGCCGGATAAACAGTGGGGCGCCCAGGGCCGCACATCGCCCGGCATGAACTGGCACAACTTCCAGAACAAACAGATTCTCGGCACGGTTCCGGTTGAAGCGGATGGTTCCGCCCATTTCAATGCGCCGTCGAGCGAGTTCCTCTTTTTCCAACTGCTGGATGAAAATAAGATGATGGTGCAGTCGATGCGCACGGGCACCATTATTCAGCCGAATGAAACGCAGGGCTGCATCGGGTGTCACGACGACCGTGCGCTGGCGCCGGCGGCTTATGGCGACAACTCGCTGCCGCTGGCGACGCTGCGCGAACCGAGCCAGCTGGACGGCTGGTATGGCGAGGCGCGCAATTTCGGATATCTGACTGAAGTGCAGCCGGTCTTTGACGCGCACTGCCTGGGCTGCCATGATTTTGACGGGGTTGCGGCGGACACCCTGGTGCTGGCCGGCGATAAAACCCTGTTTTTCAATGCTTCCTATACCGAGCTGTGGAATAAAAACCTGACCGGGGCCATCGGGGCCGGACCGGCGGAAATCCAGCAGGCGAAAAGCTGGGGATCCCACGCGAGTCCGCTGATCACCAAGCTCCTGTCCGGGCACGGCACCAGCGGGGACCTGACGACCGAAGAGTTTGAACGGATCGTCACCTGGGTGGA
>JBFJYX010000174.1:0-6555 GCA_041622415.1 Pontiella sp. | reverse complement strand
GCCCATGAGATGCTGCTGAAAGGCGAGGCGGATATTATCAGCGGCATGTTTGTTCCGGATATGCATGACCCCGACATTGATTTCTCCGGTGCAACCAAGATTGCCCTCCTCAACCTCTATGTCCGCAGCGACAGCTCGGAAATAACCGGTATCGAAGACCTTGAAGGCCGGCGGGTGGTTGTGCTGGATTCCGACTTTTCCCGGAACCTGCTGGAAGATGCCGGCATTGAGTGTGAAATCCTCACGGCCCGGACGACGGAGAACGCCATTGAGCGGGTGGCCTCCGGCGAGGCGGATGCCATGCTGGGCAACGACCAGATCACGCAGTATCATCTCTATTCCTCCGGCCGCAAGGATATCCGTGTGGCGGGAACGCCGCTTTCGGCCGGGCGGATGTGTATGGGGGTTCGGCAGGGCGATGACCTGCTGCTGAGTATTCTGGACAAGAGCATCATGGCCTCCAAGCAGAGCGGGGAGCTGCTCGCAATTGAATCCGAGTGGCTGGGTTTCGGAAACCGGAAAAAAGCCCTTCCGCTTAAAGCCATTCTGGGTGCGGTCGGCGTCTTTGCGGGCGTCATGTTGACCGGCCTGCTCTGGAATATTCTGCTGCGCCGCAAGGTGGCGGAAAAAACCCGGCAGTTCGCCGAGAGCGAAGCGCGGCTGCGCACCATTTTTGAAAATTCCCCGGAAGCGATCCTGCTGATGGAGCGTGACGGACGGATTGTGCTCGCCAACGAAAAAAGTGCGGAGCTGCTCGGGCAGACGCGCGAAACGTTGATGAGCAGCACGGTGGCGGATGTGATGCCGGCGGCCTATCACGAGCAGATGGAACATGAATGGGATACCTGGTTTTCGGACGGTGTGCATGAGTGCACCAGTTCGCTCGCTGCGCCCGGCGGCAAGGGGCTGATGATCAGCCTGGTGGGGCAGGTGCAGCAGCTCGACGGCCGGGATGTGCTGCAGCTCTTTATCCGCGACATCACCCTGCGGCACCGGGCCGAGGAAAAAATGCGCGCCGCCCGCGAGCTGGCCGAAGAGTCCCGCATGATGGAAGAGCGCGCCCGCAAAAGGGCGGAAAAGCTCAGCCAGGTGCAGAGTGAGTTCCTCGCAAACCTGAGCCGCGATATCCGCACGCCGCTGAATGATATTGTCGGTATGTCCCAGATGCTGCTGGACCGGCCGGATGAAGAGGAGCAGGAAAACTGCGTCAAAATCATCGAACGTTCCTCCGACGGCCTGCTGAAGACGATTGATGATGTTCTCGAAATCGCCACCATCGAATCCGGCCAGCTCGAAGTGCAGGTCGATGCCTTTGATCTGCGCGAACTGTTTGTCGGCATTCGGCAGCGCTATAGGGAAACCGCGCAGGGCCTGGACATCAGTTTCAAGAGCAAAGTGGCGGAAGAGGTTCCGCTCTACCTGATCGGCGACGCCAAACTGTTAAACCGTGTCCTGACCAACCTGGTCGACAATGCCATGAAATATACGGCCTACGGTTCGGTCACTCTGCTGGCGGAGTGCAGCGCCAAGAGCAAAGACGGGGCGGAACTGGTGTTCAAGGTCATCGATACCGGCAACGGGATTTCGAAGGATAAACAGGCCATGATTTTTGATGCGCATACCACAGCGAGTCCGATGGAGCAGTATCACAGCGGACGCGGTCTCGGGCTGGCCGTCTGCAAGCGCCAGGTGGAACTGATGGGCGGCAGCATCGGCATCGAAAGCGAAGAGGGCGAGGGCACCACGGTGTACTTCGAGCTCTGCCTGCCGCAGTCGAACCATCCGGTTGAGTTCAACGTGCCGGAGCGCGATACGGATAAGACGGTCCGGAATCCCGGAGCGGCCGTACTGCTGGTGGAGGACAACAAAGTGAACCAGAAGGTGGTGTCCACCATGCTGACCAAAGCCGGCTGCAAAGTCACCACCGCCGATAACGGGCGCGATGCGCTGCTGTGCCTGCGGAACAAGAAATTTGACCTGGTGCTGATGGACTGCGCCATGCCGGTGATGGATGGCTTCGAGGCCACCCGCCAGATTCGCGCGATGGACGGCGACATCGCGAAAATTCCGGTCGTGGCCATTACGGCCAACGCCATGAAGGAAGACGAGCTCAAGTGTCTCGACAGCGGGATGAACGATTACATCGCCAAGCCGGTGAGCCGTCCGGTGCTGATCAAGAAGCTGAATAAATACCTGAAGGAAAAGAAGCCGCAGGTGCTGCCTCCGCATCTCGATCCGGTATTGAAAAAGCTGTTCTGATTCCCTCCGGAATAACCGCAGGAAGAGAAAGAACCGTTCGGGCTGCCGGACGGTTCTTTTGTTTTTTCCAAAGGCCGGACGTTCGGCGGGCGTATCCATTCCGGAAAGGGGTTCGATATGAAAGCAGTCCAGCGTCGGTTTTTCCTCAAGTATTCCAAATCCAGTGCAGCCATGGTGACCCTGGCCCTGCACGCCCTCCTGGTGATCGGCGGTTTATCCTTTGTGGTGATGCGACAGCTGCTCCCGGGGGTGCCGGTTTTTGTAGGGCATAATTTTGCCCGGCCGAAACCGCTGCCCCGGCTGCAGCCCCCGGCTGCCGCCCGTAAACCAAGGCTGGCGAAACCGCGGTTTGAACGCCTGACGGTGGAACCGAAGGTCGTGCAGCAGCTGCCGGATATCGCGCTGCCGGAGCTGTCGGGCGCGAAGGGGGAGTTCGGCGGAACGGCAGGTACGGACGCCGTCTCGCTGGCGACGGTGGGCTTTGCCATGCCCGAAATGAAGTTCTGGAATATTACCTCGAAGGGCGAAAAGATTTTCCTGATCCTGGATGCCGGGCCGCACATGCTGGTGGATGAAATGGGCGGGATTCCGGCCTATACGATTATCAAAGAGGAGATGCTGCGGATGGTGGATGAGCTGCCGCCGACGGCGGTGTTCAATCTCTGCGTCTTCAGCAACGGCCGCTCGGTCACGCTCTTTCCCGATCTGGTGAATGCAACGGATTCCAATGTTCGGAAAGCGGAGGCGTGGCTGCGGCCGCTGAACAGCGTTGAAGAGAGTGTGGATACGGGCCGCTACGGGCTTCAGACGCTCGGCCCCGGCGGTATTCCGCAGCAGCAGGATCTGCGCACCGGGCGTTTTGCCGAGCCCGGCCCCGACGGCAAACCGGCCTACCGGCCCGACCGCTGGTTCAGTCCGGCCATGCTGGCGATGCAGCAGGGCGCGGATACGGTTTTTCTGCTCACCAATGCGTGGGGCAGCCAGAAGGTGGTTTCCAGGGATCGGAACCGGTCGGTGGTCGATTGGTATACCGGCTCCGCCGGTAAACGCTGGCTCGAGCATGTGGAACGGGCAAAGGAAAAACTGGCCGAGGAAAACCGCCGCCGCAACGCCGGCGGCGAACCGCCGAAGGTGATTGCCCATGGACGGCACGGCCTGATGCGGGCCTATTTTCCGGATATTCCGGGGCCGCCGTCGCCGCAGTATGATCATTTCTCGCCCGCCGATTTTCAGGATGCGTTTGACGCGATCCGGCAGCAGGGCCGGGCCGCGCCCGAACAAAGCGGACTGAACCGCCGCGACCGCTACACCTTTAACGTGGTCCAGTTTGTGCCGGCGGGCGCCGGCCGGACAAGGGATGAGCGGTTTTATAAACTCACCAAACGAACCCGCGGCGGCTATGCCACCATCGCCGGTCTGGAAGCCATTCAGGATTACGTGAAAGGAGAGCGGAAATGAGACCACTGGTTCAGGCCCATAGGGGAGTCGTGCGCGGTGCGTCCAGCGGCTGGATGGTAAGTATACTGGTTCATCTGGGCATCGGGGCGGTGGCCGCCTCGGTCTACCTGATTGTGCCGAAAGCCGAGCCGCCCGTGTTCCAGGCGGTGCAACTGCCGGAACGGATCGAGATGGACCTCGTCAAGCCGGTGGTGAACATCAACCGGACGCCGAAGCCGACGCGGCAGGCCAATCCGATCACCGTCGAACGGCAGGCGGTGGAACAGCCGGTATTCCAGGTGCCGGACCTCGAGATGGGGCAGGAGATGCCCACCCTCGATTTCGGCGATGCGCTGACCGGCCTCGATGACCGCCCCACGTCCATCGGCGATAAAATCAACAGCGGCTTCGGGTTTGAAGGCACCTTCTATGATTTTAAACGCGACCGCAAAGGGCGCGCCGTCATCATGGATCCGCACCAGTTTGTGGCGGAGGTCGCATCGTTTGTGCGGTCGGGCTGGAAGACCTCGAAGTGGTCGCGCTACTACCGTTCGCCCAACACGCTCTATGCCGAATGTTTCATGGTTCCGCCGGTGCGCTCCTCCGTGGCGCCGGCCGCGTTCGAGGAATACGACACCGTCGGCTACTGCTGGCTCGCGCACTATAAAGGGCAGCTGGTGTATCATGAAGATATCACGTTCCGGTTCCGCGGCCACGGCGACGATATCCTGGCGGTGCGGGTGAATGGCGAAGAGGTGCTCGTAGCCTGCTGGCCCGGCAGCACCTGGTCGCCGCAGGAAATCATTACATCCGCCGCCGGCGGCTGGCAGAGCCCGTCGCCGCAGTCGCGCACCTATACCCTCGGCAACAACAGCGCCGTCGTGGGCGACTGGATCACGCTGAAGGCCAATCAGCCGCTGGATATGGAAGTGATCATCGGCGAGGTGCCGGGCGGCACCTTCTGTTCGATGCTGACCGTCGAGGTGCAGGGCGTGGACTATGAACGCAACCGCCAGCAGGGCCCGGTGCTGCCGGTCTTCAAAACCACCGCGCTGAGCCGCGACCTGAAAGACTGGATTCGCGAATGGCTGACGCTCGACCACGCGGCGCTGGAAGGCGGCCCGGTCTTTCAGGATATCCCGCCGAAAGAGCGGACCGAGCCCGGTTTCCAGACATTGGAAATCCCGGCCCCCGCACCGGAAACCGAACCGGCCATGCGGTGCTGGAATATCCGCGGCCGCACCGTCGAAGCCGAACTGGTGACGGTCATCGGCGGCCGTGCAGTGCTGAAAGGGGCGCGGGGAAAACAGATCAGGGTTCCGCTGGAGGAACTCACTTTCCAGGATCGCAACGCCGTCGAGCTGGCGCAGCCGCCGGAGTTCAGCCTCACCTTCACCAAACAGAGCGCGCAGCGGATCATCGAAACCACGCCGTACCTGAATGAAGTGCCGCCGAAGATTCTCGATTATACCTTCGGCGCAAAGATCCGGCAGACCACCGCGCGCGAATATGCGCACGCCGTCACCGCCGAGCTTTTTGTGATCGGCCGGCAGCGGATTGATGACCGCAAATTTATCCTGCTCGACCGCCTGAGCAGTACCTTTGTTCCCGGTGCCGAAAACGACCGCTCCCACAGCTTCAAAGGCCGGCCCGTTGAACTGATGAGCTATGACACCACGCAGCCCCTCGGGCGGAAATATTCCGACTACCTGCTCGTGCTCACCGATGAACGCGGCGAGATCATCCAGCACAGTTCATCCGCCAACTGGCTTTTTCCAAACCTTGGAAAACTGCGCCGCCTGCAGATCGGTCACTTTATGGACCGCACCTGCACCCGCGTTTATCCCACCGGCCCCGGCCCCCGCAGCCTTTATGAAGAGTGAGGCGTGAGGCGTGACGATTGAGGCGTGAGGAAAAATGATTTGGAGCAACATGATTTAAAAACCTCATCAGATCAGTTTTCGGTAATCATTCTGCTCATCATCATTTTGCTTCAATTCAATGCGGGAGCGTCTCATCGACATGCTCATCTTTCTGCCCCTATTTTCTGTCCTTGATCCGTCATGAAGGTGGGACCGGCTGGAAGCCGGCGGTACAGGGATGGGCTCTGGCGATTCGCCCGGTCGGGGACCGGGCCTACAATATATCCCCGGAGCCTGTAGGCCGGGTGCCCCACCCGGCGGGGTGTTGCTCAGGACGGAAAATCGGATTTTTAATAACAACGAATGTAGGAAAAGCAACGAATCATGGATGCGGCTGCTGAATGCCTGTTTTAAGGATGGCCACGAAAAACACTAAAAGCTCGAAGACCGTCTATGCTGAGTGTCTTGTGTCTTTTTGTGCCTCTTTGTGGCCATTAACCTGTCGTATCTAGGCCATCGGATTTTTAAGCCTGGGCCATACATCCGCCGACTCGTTGTATTTCCTTCATTCGTTGCTGACGATTTACATTTTATGACAACGAATTTAGGGGAAACAACGAATCATGGGTGCGGTGAATGCCTGTTTTAAGGATGGCCACAAAGAGGCACAAGAAGCACGAAGACCTACAGTGCTGGCATATTTTAAACCTGCCCGCCGATTCGTTGTATTTCCTATATTCGTTGCTGACGATTTAAATTTTTCCCGACCAGGTTTTTTGCGGTGGGCTCGGGCGATTCGCCCGGTCGGGGACCGGGACTAAAATATATCCCGGAGCCTTTAGGCCGGGTGCCCCACCCGGCGGGGTGTTGGTGCGGTGCATCGGAGCCCCGATGTGGCAAAATGATTTGGAGCAATATGATTGAAAAACCTAATCAGATCAGTTTTCAGTAATCTTTATGTTCATCATCATTTTGCTTTAATCCGACGTGAAGCGTC
>JBFJYX010000173.1:0-6596 GCA_041622415.1 Pontiella sp. | reverse complement strand
TGCCGAATGTGGTGGATCTGGTCGGCGGGATGAATGAGCATTTTGGATGGAATGCAGCCGCGGTTCAGGCAGGTGCCGCCCATGTCCTCTTTTTCGATCAGGGCGACTTTACAGCCCAGGTCGGCCGCCGGCCGCGCAATTTTGGTGCCGCCGCCGGTTCCGATGATGATGATGTCGAATGTTTCCATAGTGCTGCTCCGCGGTGATTTGATGACACGCTAGCATGCAGGTTCGTTGATATGAAGCGGGGGATCGCATTTTTGACCGGGGTATTCTTTCTGCTGCCGTGTGATTTAGCAGGACAGGCCGGCCTCTTTTGTGTAGGTTCTGCGTATGCCGCAACGGGCAGTACGCGTTGCATTTAATTCATAATCAATCGCTGAGCCGGGCTTCGGCCAACGGCGATGGGCGGGAGCTGAATGAAAAAATACCTGTGTCATTTCATGCCGCACCAAAACCGCCATCTCATTAAACAGGCCGACAGCGTGGCGTGGCTGATTCAATACCACGGGGCGGAACATGCGGACCTCTTCCGCAAATATGCGGTGAAGCCGGCGCATATCCAGGCGCGTGCGGTGTATGCGCCCGGAACCGCCACGGTTCCCCCGGTGCCGAGAGCCCTCTATAAACTCGGAGAACCGGAAAGTCCCGATATGCTTTCGCGTGCGGAACTTGCGCAGCCGGTCGCGCAGCGGATTTTCGCGGATCTCTTTGCGGCCGACGACGAGGCCCCGGCGCACATCAACCATGTCAGCTGCACCCACTACGCTTCACCGTCGGCCGCCCAACGGCTGGTGGTGGATAAGGGCTGGCATGAAAGCACCGGGGTGACGCACCTCTACCACATGGGCTGTTATGCCGCGTTTCCCGCGCTCCGCGTTTCCGAGGCGTATGTCGAAAACGGGGCCCCGCGCGTCGATGTGGTCCATACGGAGCTGTGCAGCTTTCATCTCGATAAGCAGCAGCTTACCCCGGCGCAGATCATCATGAAAACGCTGTTCGGGGATGGGGCCATTCGGTACAGCGTGGTGAATGAAGCCTGCTTTGAGCAGCACGCGGAAACGGGATATCAGATCATGGCCCGCCACGAACGCCTGGTGCCGGGCACCGAGAATGAAATGAGCTGGATGGTCGGCCCCACCGGTTTTGTGATGACGCTGACCAAAAATGTGCCGCTTTACCTGGCCCGTATCATCGAGGAATTCATGCGGGCCCTTTTTTCGCGGGCGGGGCTGGACTATGACCGCGATAAGGAGCGCGCGCTGTTCGCGGTGCATCCGGGCGGGCCTAAAATTGTCGAGTCGATTGCCCGCGTGCTGGCATTGTCGCCGCACCAGGTCCGCCATGCGCTGGATATCCTGCGGACGCGCGGCAATATGTCGTCGGCCAGCGTGCCCTATATTTTGCATCATATGTTAAACGACCGTGAGACGCCGGATCACGATTATGTGGCCGCGGTGGCCTTCGGTCCGGGACTGACGATTACAGGAGCGTTGCTGAAGCTATGCAGGCGGTGATTATCAGCATCTGGATTCTTCACGGCGTCCTCATGATGGTCGATGAATTTTATTATCATCACCGGCGCGGACTCGGACGCTGGGAAGCAATGGGCCATCCCGTCGATACCCTGTTTTTTATGGCCTGTTTTGTTTATGCGTTGTGGGTCAGCCCCGCGCATGCCGCCGGCTTCATCGCCCTGGCGCTTCTGTCGACCCTGATCATCACCAAAGATGAATTTGTGCATGCCGACGCGTGCCCGGGCGGGGAGCAGTGGTTGCATGCCCTGCTGTTTATTCTGCATCCCGTTTCCCTGTTTGCACTCTACCTCGCGTGGACGCAGGGATGGCGGCTGCTGCTCGGCCTGCAGACGCTGCTCATCCTGCTTTTCGGTGTGTATCAGGTGATATACTGGAATCTGTACAAAAACAGGAAAGGGGCCGCGTCGAATCCGTCATGAAAAAACCGGCTGTGAATAACGACTACTATCATGCCCTGGGCAACCGGTGGTATGACGCGGACAATGATCCGGTAGCGATTCTCCGGGTGGAGCAACAGGTCAAGAATCCGTGGGTTCACCGGCAGATCCAGGAACACTTCGGCCGAACCGATCTGTCGATCGCGGATATCGGCTGTGGCGCGGGTTTTCTGACGAACGATCTGGGGAAAACCTATACCTGCGTCCACGGGCTGGATGCTTCCGCGTCATCGCTCGAAATCGCCGCGGCGCGCGATGCCGCCGGTAACGTGCGCTATCAGTGCGGCAATGCCTACGAACTCCCTTATGCCGACCAGTCGATGGACGTGGTCTGTGCCATGGATTTTCTGGAGCATGTCGATGATCCCGGAAAAGTCATTGCCGAGTGCGCCCGCATCCTGAAACCCGGGGGATTGTTTTTCTACCATACGTTTAACCGCAACCCGCTCGCCTGGCTGATCGTGATCAAGTTCATGGAATGGTTTGTGCCCAATACCCCCAAGCATCTGCATGTGCTGCACCTTTTCATCAAGCCGGCCGAGCTGGTCGGCATGATGGACCGGCACGGGCTGGAGAACCGGCTGACCACGGGGATCGGGCCGAAGTTCAACGGTGCGCTGGTGCGTTCAGTTTTTGCGCGCAGGGTGCTGCCCGGCTTCACGTTTCACCTGACCCGCCATACCCTGCTGGGCTATATCGGGGTTGCACGCAAACCCGGCGGATAGCCGCCGCTTTTCAGGGGTTGGAACCTATACCCCCTGTGATTTCTCATCATTCCGCGCATTTTTTATGCGAACGCATTGAATGTTTCTGCGGAATAACGCGTCAAACAGCACAGTTACAGATACAGGAGGTCTTTATGGATATTACCGTAACGGTAAAGGCTGTGGAGCAGCTGCTGCAAAGCGGGCTCAATCAGGACACCTTTCTGCGCCTCGGGGTAAAACCCGGCGGTTGCGCAGGGACGTCGTACGATGCCTTCATTGATTCGGAGAAAAAGCCGCACGATGAAGTCATCTATAATCATGGCGAAATTCGCGTCGTCACCGAGTCGTTGTACAAACATCTCTTCGACGGGCTGACGATCGACTATTCCGACGACCTGATCCAGCCGGGCTTTGTTCTGAAGAATCCCAATGCGAAACAGTCGTGCGGATGCGGCGCCAGTTTTAAAACGGATGCGGGCTGACGATGAGCATTGAACCCAAATCCATTCTGGGCGGTGAGTCGGTTTACTGCATTAACGAAGCGCAGCTGAAGGAGTCGCAGCGGCTGGTGAATGAGGATCCGGTATCCGCACCGAAGCTGCAGGAAATCCTGGAAAGCGTCGAGTCGTGCTGCTCCCGCAACGAGCGTGCGGCGCTGGCTTTTACGCTGATCGAACGGCTGCGCCAGTCGACGGAAAAATAGGCCGGAAGGCCGTGCACCGAGGCGGAGCGAATTGCCGGTTGTGCAATGTGCGGATCGAGCGTATACTTCCGTCAGTCGATAGCAAGGAGGTACAAGATGTTCCTGAAAGATGTAACGACAGATGGATTAATCGAAGTTCTGAACCTGGATGATGTCTTTGATCCCTTCAAACCGGTGGTTCACGGCCGCACCCAGATCGGTGAGGACACGATGGACGAAAGCGACTTCGAAAAAGCCGCGCTCGTTTTTCCGTCGGGTGAAGCCCTTCCGCGCTGCTGGAAAGACAGCCACTACAGAACCGCCTGATTGAACGCGGCCCGGTCCGGGTCTTCCAAAAAAGCGTATGGTTTGTAATCGCATCCAATAGCGCATGCAGTACGATGGGGCGCATGCGAACAGGTAAACTATTCTTAGCTTTGGCGGGTGTGCTGCTGGCGGTCACCACGGTGACGGCCTCGGATGCACTTCTGAACCGACTGCAGCCGCTGCCCGGCCGGGCGGTCAACGATTTTGCCAATGTGATTCCGGCGCAGCAGGAAGCCCGGATCGAATCCATGATCGACGAGCTGGAGCTCAAAACCAGCGCCGAAATCGCCGTGGTGACGCTCGCATCGCTCGACGGCGGTGAGATTGACGATTTCACCAACCGCCTGTTTGAAAAATGGGGTGTGGGACAGAAGGGCAAAGACAACGGCGTCATGTTCCTGGCCGCCATGCAGGACCGCAAAATGCGGATCGAAGTGGGCTACGGCCTGGAAGGCGCGATTCCCGATGCCACCGCCGGCCGTATTCGGCGCGACATCATTACCCCCTATTTTAAAGCCAACAATCCCGGTTCCGGAATCCAGGCCGGCGTGGCGGCGCTCGCACAGGAGATTGCGCAGGAATACGGCGTTGAGCTCAGCGGGGCGGTGCCGAAAACGCGCTATCCCGCCCAAAGCCGCTCCTCGGGAAAAAGGGACGGGAACCCCATTCTGCCGATCATTTTCGTCATCGCCTTTGTGATCTTTGCCATTCGCCATCCGCATCTGGCGCTCTTCCTGTTGCTGAGCGGCGGCGGGGGCGGCGGACGCAGCAGCGGCGGTTTCGGCGGGGGCGGCGGTTTTTCCGGCGGGGGCTTCGGCGGCGGCATGTCCGGCGGCGGCGGTTCCAGCGGAGGCTGGTAGAGAAGGAAACCTGAAACCTGAATTTTAAAAATTCGAATCACGAATCACGCATTACGCATCAGAGGTAACTATGACACCTGAAAAACTGGTTGAAGAACTGAAACAGGCCTGCCCGGATCAACTGAAATCCGTCGTGCTCTACGGCTCCGCCGCCGCGGGCGACCATGCGGGCCGGCGGTCGGATTATAATGTGCTCGTGCTGGCTGAAGAGCTGGGTGTGAAGACGCTGCAGGCCTTTTCCAAAACCGCGGCCGCGTGGGCGAAAGCCGGGAATCCGGCCCCGCTGCTTTTTACGCAGGACCGCCTGAAACAGGCCACGGATGTTTTTCCCATCGAGCTGCTCGATATCCGCGAATGCCATAAAATTCTCTATGGCGATGACCCGGTGTCGGACCTGGAGATCAGCACCGCCAACCTGCGGCTGGAAATTGAGCATGAGCTGCGCGGCAAACTGATCCGCCTGCGGCAGGCCTATCTGCTGACCGGCGGCAAAGCGAAAGCGGTGGCGGACCTGATGGTGGAGTCGCTTTCGACCTTCCTGGTGCTTTTCCGCGCCTCGCTGCGGCTGTTTCAGGATGAAATTCCGCAGAAAAAGTTCCAGGCGTTGGAACTGCTGGGCACGCATCTGTCGTTTGATCCGGCGGTATTCCAAACGGTGCAGCAGCTCAAAGACGGCACCATTAAACCGAAAGACTGCGATACTGAAGATTTGTTCAACACCTATTTGTCGACCATCGAATGTGTGATCGATGCCGTCGATGCAGAACTGCATAAAGGAGTAAAATAATGAAAAAAGGATGTCTGATTCCCTTAATCGCCGCCGGTGTACTGTTGCTCGGCATTTTGTCCATGGGCGGCTGCGTGGCCGGAAAATACAACGGCTTTGTGACGCAGGAGGAAAATGTCGATAAAGCCTGGGCCAACGTGGAAACCGTGCTGCAGCGCCGCTACGATTTGATTCCGAACCTGGTGAATACCGTGAAGGGTTTTGCGGATCACGAAAAAGAACTGCTCACCGAAGTCACGCGCCTGCGCAGCCAGTGGGGCGAAGCCAAAGCCGCCGGCAACACCGAGCAGAGTGTGAAAACCGCCGGTATGCTCGAAAGTGCGCTGGGCCGCCTGATGGTGGTGGTGGAGCGCTATCCCGACATTAAATCGAACCAGAATTTCCTGGCGCTGCAGGAGGAGCTGGCCGGAACGGAAAACCGCATTTCGGTTGAGCGCCGCCGCTACAACGAAGCCGTTGCCGCTTATAACGTCAGCATTCGCCGGTTCCCCGGGAATATGATGGCGGGCATGTTCGGCTTTGATAAGAAGGAAGCGTTCGAAGCCGCACCGGAAGCCGCCACGGCCCCGGTTGTGGAGTTTTGATTCCCGGGCGGTAAATGCCACGCCTTTACCGTGGCATTTTCTCACCACAGAGGGCACAGAGACACAGAGGAGCAGATGTTCAAAGGCTCTGAGTCTCTGAGTCCTCTGTGGTTTAAATCAGGATTCTGCGGTTTTTATTTGGTATAGACGCGGTTTTCCTGCTCGGCCACGCGGATGAAGGTGGTGCGCTTGGTGAGCTCTTTCAGGGTTCCCGCGCCGACATAGGTGCAGGTGCTGCGCACGCCGCCGAGGATATCGTTGAGCGTGTTTTCCACCGCACCGCGATAGGGGACTTCCACCGTTTTGCCTTCGCTCGCGCGATAGTTGGCCACACCGCCGGCATGCTTTTCCATGGCGGTGGACGAGCTCATGCCGTAGAACTGGCGGAATTTCCTGCCGTCGACTTCCACCGTTTCCCCGCCGGATTCATCGTGGCCGGCGAGCATACCGCCGAGCATCACAAAATCCGCCCCGGCACCGAACGCCTTGGACACATCGCCCGGAATGGCGCAGCCGCCGTCGGAAATAATCTGCCCGCCGAGGCCGTGCGCGGCATCGGCGCATTCAATGATGGCGGAGAGCTGGGGATAGCCCACGCCGGTTTTCACCCGCGTGGTGCAGACGGAACCGGGACCGATCCCGACTTTCACGATGTCGGCGCCCGCCAGCAGCAG
>JBFJYX010000172.1:0-6611 GCA_041622415.1 Pontiella sp. | reverse complement strand
GCCACGTTTCATCGCCGAACGGATAGTCCCCGCCGACGTAGGCCTTAAAGCGCACCGCGTTGAGACCGGCGAGATCGATCGTAATCGTTCCCTCTTCACCGGATTTCAGCGGATTGGCGGCAACAGAATCTGCAAACGTCCGCCCTGCAATGTTGACCGGCCCGCCGTAATAATCTTTTCCAATGGTTGGAACTTTTGCGATTTGGTCGAACTGCAGCTTGAGCTCGTTCAGTGAAATCTCTTTCCCTTCAGCCGTGACGACAACCGGATTCCCCCAGAACAGGCTGTTCGGCGCATTGGACTTAAACTCGGCCTTCGAGGTCAGGACCAGCGTTGATAATCCCTGGATATCGACATCGATCTCATCGCGGCCCAGCACCCATGCGCCGAATTTTCCTTCGGCCAGCATCTGGCCGTCCCCTTGTACCGTGTACCAGAACTTGCGACTTTCGTTGTGCTGTTCCGGCAGGGTGCCGATCATCACTTCGCGCTCAGTCGGCCACGCCGAATAGACATCCATCTTCAGCGAGCCGTCTTTGCCGTAGATGCGGGTGCCGGCATTATCGGCGTCTTTGCCGAACTGCGTCTCAAAGCTGACCTTGGTGGTGCCTTTGGTTTCATACCAATGGCAGTCCGTAATCACCTGCGCACTCAGCACCGGATTCGGGTCCATCTGGTCGGTATGACGAACCTTTTCAACCCGGTCACCACTCAACCCCTTAAACCCTTTAATATTAAAGAGGCAGTCAAAGGTATGCTCCTCGTCGGAATCGAGGTAGTCGGCCAGCACGATATAGTCGTCGGTCACGGCCAGCAGACGGCGCTGCGTCACGCGCTCGGAAAACGGCCCAAGCGTCCCCCACTTCGGCTCGTTCTCCGGCACCGGCATATAGCGGCCCTCGTCCCGGCATTTATCCTGAAAGGTGCCATTAAACCACGGATAGGCGATCCCGCCGTACGGCGGGGCCGACCAGCGCGCTTTGGTTTCCACCGCCGTCACCTGCATCAGCTCGTTGGTGCTGAAGAACAGCTTTGAACTTTCCACCGCCTCCTGCTGCTTCATGTCGACCACCACCATATTGTGCGGCAGCGAGCTCTGCACAAAAAAGGCATACATAAACGACGGATAGCCCTGCCACACGTGCTCCGGATTATAAAAACTGCGACTGTAGCGCATCAGCGAGTTGAGCGAGCCGCGGTCGAAATGACCGTGATACCCGCCGTGCGTTCCATATTTCAGCACCGCCTGAATCCGCTCGCGCGGCTCCTTCTGCGTCGAGCGCAGCATCGCCGCACCGACGTTGTCCGAATAGGCCGAACCTTTGCCCAGCTCGGGCGTTTCGTCCGGCAGCTCGGCCACGCCGTAAATCAGATCGCGCACGCCGGAGCTTTTGATGATCGAGGCATATTTCGGGTCGCCGTACACCGCATAGGCGATTTCGTAGTAGTTGGCCGTAAAGCGGTTTTCAAAGGCATCGTTGTTGGCAAACATAACACCCGCATAATCAATGTACGGAATCATCGCATTCCACATGTCCTGAATCTTCACATACGGCTTAACCACCGGCCCCCATTTCTGGAACGGCTTGCCGTAGATGACCTGCTTGCGCTGTTCGGCATCGACCGGAAAAATGCTGTACTCCTTCGAGTAGCTCGCCGGGAACGACGCATGCACATAATCGACGCCCCACGGCTGCATCGCCAGCGCCAGCTGCGTCAATTCGCTGGTGACCCATCCGTTGTATCCGATGGAACATTCATACCACCAGCCGTCGGCCATGATGCCGTTACTCACCTGGTCATAAAATCCGCCCGACCCCTCGATAAAACGCTCAACTGCCGCCAGATCCTGAATCGCCAGCGCGCAGTAAACCGCGCCGCACAGCTGCGCCACCTCCCAGTTGCCGGTGATGCCCTGGCTGATGCTCTGGTCGATCACATAAAAATATTTACGGAAGGTTTCAGCAATCTGTTTATGGTCCTGCTCGGTCAGCACACCGGCATCGCAAATCGTGTCATACGCCCAGGCCGTATGCTGAAAGATCACCCCTTCCTGCACCAGCGCGCCCTTGCCCGCCTGCAGCGTGGTCGGATAGCCGATGTCCGGGTCGGACAGGCGGCGCAGATAGGTCGCGACCTTTTCCGCATAGGCTGCATCGCCGGTCAGCTGCCAGGCCACCGCCGCGCCGAATGCATCTTCGGCAAACTTGCCGTCAAACAGATAGCGGCATTTCGTGCGGTCCGAGATTTTATCCAGACCGATTTCCGGAACCTGCCAGCGGTCGGCTTTCGCGATATACTTGGAGGCTTCCTTTTTCGCCCACTCGACCGTCTCCGCCTTTTCGCGCACCGCATCCCAGCGCTCGCGGGTATGCACCACATACGGATGAGGAAGATAGGCCGCCGTAATGTATTCAATTTCTCCGGCCGGGCGACCGTTGGCCGTCGCCCGAATCGTCTGCCTCTCGCGCCCGCCCGGCGCCACGCGCTCCGAAACGTTTACCGCAACCGTGCAGTTGGTGCTCGCATAGGGGGGCAGAACAAAGCTGGTAGGGACGGCTCTCCGAGCCGTCCGAGGCGCGCTCGGCGATCGCGCCCTACCTTCATTTGCCAGACGGATCGTCGTCTCCATCACCTCACGGCCCAAGACCGACTGCGACAGCACCACTGCCTGCGGTTTGTCCGTGCAGTTTTTAACGAGCAGATCATAAACGGCAGTTTCCCCGCCCCGGGCCGAACGGGAACGCACCGGACTTTCCAGATGCAATACATCACCCTTGACGAGATGAAGATTACGCACCTGGATTTCGCCATGGCTGGCATCCGCAAACGCCGCTTCAATCGCAAAGGTTTTAATACTCTCGAGGGCGAACGGGCGCGCGGCCGGCATGTTGAACGACTCAAGCGGCAGGGTAACCGTATGCCACCCCTGCCCCTGCAGGCCGAAGGCACTCGTATAAAAATCGGTCACATCGGTGCTGCCCTTGTTCAGCTTGTAGGGCGTATTTTCGATACTGGCCGTTGCAGCCAGTCGTGCGTCCGACGGAAGAAACACCTCAAAGCGGACTCCATAATACGGGCGCCAATTGGCCGAACTGTCATCTGCAAATGAGGATCCCGCCCGATAGCCGCCCCGCTCGCCGTCCGGATAAGTATAGCTTCCAATGCCTGGAACCTGCAGGGTGGTGGTTCCCCCGTCAAACGAAAGCTCCGCCGCAGCCGGCGCGGTACCGCGATGCACACACGATGTAACCGACAACAAACCGGCAAGCACAGCCGCCGGTATCCCTGCACACACAATTCTATTCTTCAAAACGGTCTCCTGCCTGAACTATTTACAGCGCCAAATATGCGCCCTGATCCCGAAGCCCCTGTTGGAGTTTCGCCGTATCAATATCCCGGGCCCGGCAACCGGACGAAACCGTCAACGCCGCGGCGATGCCGCCGGCATGGCCGATGGCCCCAACGGTTGGCGTCGTGCGCACCGCGGCCTGTGCCTCGAAATCCGCCGAGATGCAACGGCCCACGGTGATCAGGTTTGAGACCCGGTTATTGACCAGGCAGCGATACGGAATATTGCAGAAGGTCCCCCACGCCGGTTTCACATGCGCGGTGCCCTCCCCGTCCGGGCTGTGAATGTCCACCGGGTACCCGGTATGCGCAATCGTGTCCGGGAACGGTTTGCGCTCATGAATATCCATGCCCGTCAGTGTATAACATCCCACAATCTGACGGGAGCTGCGCACCCCGATTTCCGGTCCCGTGTAGACGAGAATAGCGTTTTCAAAACCGGGAATATATTTTTTCAGGAACTGCTCCACCTCGTGCGTCTGGCGGCGGCCTTCCATTTCCGCCAGGCTGAAGCTCCACGGATCGCCGGAGTCGTAGCCGAGAATCCGGGTGGTATTCACAATCACTTCACCTTCGCTGTTCGCCTCGAAAAAGAGCACGTCTTCCCGCGGAAAATTAAAATCCCCGGCCTTGCGCGCGCGCTCCAGCGTCTTTACAAAACCGCCGATGGAGAGACGCGGCGCCTTGTCGATTTTATCGAGGTCCCCTTCCAGGCGCGGGAATTCCTCTTCATGGTTTTTGATGTATTCACGGACCTTCTGAATATCCACATTCATCATGCGCATCTTCATGGTCATCGGCTGGCAGGCCCCGTCGCTTTCGCGCCCTTTCGTGTATTCAACCCCCGCCGCGGTCGAAAGATCCGCATCGCCGGTGGCATCCACAAAAACCTTCGCCGCGAGCTTAAACAGGCCCGCTTTGGTGCAGACCGTGATCGACTGGATCTCACCGCCGGCGGTTTCCACATCGGCCAGCATGGCATGATAAAGCAGTTCGCCGCCCGCTTCCGTAAACATCAGTTCCAGCTCGCGCTTCATGCCTTCCACATCAAACGGTGTGACGGTGTAGGTGAACCCGGTCGTATCAAACAGGTGACCCGGTGATTTGCCTTTGGCCTGCAGGCGATCAATCAGCTCTCCGGTGGCCCCCTGTACGACCTGTTCTTCGCCGGCGTGAAACGACATCATCGGCCCGACGCCCGCCGCCGTCAGCATGCCGCCGAGAAAGCCGTATTTTTCAACGATCAGCGTTTTGGCGCCGGCCCGCGCGGAACCGATCGCCGCCATGGCCCCGGAAATACCGCCGCCCACAACAATCACATCATAAATTCGTTTTGCTTCACTCATTGTTTTCCTTCAATTGATTTACCTTCACCGATAAACGGGCATCAGAATGAACCCGGAATGCCCAGCGCGTGGATGATGACCGGGCTGACCACCGCGGCATTACCCTCCGCCCGGGGATGAATGGTGTCGGGCACATACCGGCTGAATTGTGCAGGATCGCTCTGCTGCAGCGCACACCACTTGGGATAATGGTCAATCAGCAGAAATCCGCGTTCCTTTGCCACAGCGCGGTACATGGCATAGTGTTTTTCAATATCTTTGCGGTATGACCGATGGCCCGGCTCATATTTGTTCCCCGGCGTCATCGTCATCAGAATGATTTCGCACTGCGGAAAACGCGCCAGCGTTCCATCGATCATATACTCAAGATTGCGGCGGGCCTTTTCGACCGACAGATCGAAACGATCCACGCAGTCGTTGATGGAATATTCAATAAACAGGGTGTCCGGCTTTTTACTGATGACGAGCCGGTCAAAATGTTCGACCCCATAGTTGGAATTTTTACCGGAAGCACCACTATTGAGTACGGTGGCCTGTCCCGGATAGGCTGTTTCAAGCGCCTTGGCCAAATCGCCGACCCACGCGCCGTTTTCCGTAATGCTCGTCCCCAGCGTTACCACGGTCTGCGGCTTCCCGGCTTCCAGGTTCCGGACGAGCTGACTCCTGTGCTTCATTTCCGTCTTCATCACTTTATTGTTTTTACCGCGATCCCTTATGATCCCGCTGTCCGTAACCACGACGCAGTTTTCTGCAAGCTCGCTGAAAACGACCGGCATACCGGTCAGGTTCGTCAACACACAATCAACTGCGCCGGAATATTTGCGCGGGTCTGAATCCGGCGCGCGGAACAGGTGAATATCGCCCCAGTCCGATTCGCCGAAAACCATCGGCACCTCTTCCGGCCGTTCCCGGCCTTCATGCCTGCGGACCGTGATCACATGTCCCCGGCCGTTCACTTCCAACAGCCGCGGGACAGGAAATTTACTCGTCGCGGGCATCAACTCCAGATCAATCCTGCAATTCTTCGCCTTCGGACCGAGGAAGGTCAATAACGGCCCATACATCGCATCGCCTTTACACCCCTCGATCACGCCGCCCGTACCAATGGAAAAACCGCGTTCCTGACTCCCGATTACGGTGGTATCGACAATCCGGGACGGGCCCTTTTCAAACCCGAGGCAGACGCCCGAACGCATATTGCGGATGGTGCAGTTTTCCACCACGACGCGCTCGGTCCTGCGCCCGACCAACTTTCCATATTCATACGTGCGAATACCGTCTTCCGCCAGGCACTTGATCTGGCCCGGCACAATTTGTCCGGGCGGATAATCGCTTTTGAATCCCGCCTCAAACGCCGGCCCGCTTTTTTCCGCCAGCATGTCATCGGTGGTGCGCATTTCGCCTTCGACATAACAATCCTTGATCAGCGTATCGACCGCGCCCTGCATCACGATGCCGTGACCGAAACCATGCGTCACAACCCGGCACTCGAGAACCTTTGTGTTTTTTCCCGCCACGAGGAACGATGAATGTTTGCGCAGCGGAACAAGCGCCCCGCTTCCCTTGCCCAGCAAATGGCCGTAGCCGTAGGGCGAAGAGCCATGAATAAACAGGTCGGCTTTACGAATCGTATTATGATCCCCCATCACCGTCAGCATGATGGCGCTTTCCGTCGGCACATGATCGCCAATATCGCGCACCTTCAATCCTTCGATGTGGTTGTGGTTGCCGGTGACCAAAACCTCAAACAGTTTTCGCTTCCCGAAGGCCTGATGGAGCTGGGTATCGAGCCGGATCTCGGTGCCGGTCAGATCATAGCGGCTGTGATTCCCGGAGAACAGAATGAGCACAGCCGCCGGATAATCGCCCGTCGGCGTGTCCCCTTTGTAGAGCTTCAGATCCAGCTCCTGACCG
>JBFJYX010000171.1:0-6659 GCA_041622415.1 Pontiella sp. | reverse complement strand
GTCCTCAGTCGTCCGCGCGTACGCCGGGCCATTCCCCAGAGCGGCCGGGTGGGGACACCCGGCCCTGCCTCAATGATTTTTCCTGAGAGTTTCAGCCACTGATCAACACGGATGAACACTGAGAGGCAATAAATCCGTGTCCATCTGTGTCTATCTGTGGCTGCGCCCATTTCCGGGCATCCTTTGGTAGGGACGACGGTCCTCAGTCGTCCGCGCGTACGCCGGGCCATTCCGCCGGGCGGCCGGGCGGGGACACCCGGCCCTACCTAAAAACTCGGCCCTCTCCCGAGAATTTCAGCCACGGACCAACACGGATGAACACCGATGGAAAAGAAATCCGGGCCAATCAATCTTCTCTGTTTTTCTCCGAAAAATTCTCTGCGCTACGCTTCGGCCGGTTTTTCAGGCACGGATTATTTTAACGCAAAGGCGCAGAAGACGCTGAGTTTCGCAAAGCTTTGCGAGACGCAGCGCGCTTTGCGTCTTTGCGTTTGAAGTTTTTGGTTGCGGCTGCACCCATTTCCAGGCATTGGAAAAAGTAGGCCGTGTTTTCAGATGACAGGCTATGGGCGGAGGCCTATTGTCCGTTCATTAAATCAGCGGCGTGGCACAGATCTGTTGCAACCCGAATACGAAAAGAGTCGAATATTTTAATGACGATGGAACCACAGAGATTATCAAAAATCATGGCGCAGCGCGGGATGTGTTCCCGGCGCGAGGCGGACCGCTATATCGAGCAGGGGCTGGTGCAGGTGGACGGCGAGGCCGTTTCCACACTCGGCATGAAAGTTTCGCCCGATGCGCAGATTGAGCTGGCGTCCGAAGGCCTGAAACAGCAGGACCGGCAGGTCACGATTCTGATCAATAAACCGATCGGCTATGTTTCCGGCCAGCCGGAAGACGGCTATAAAGCCGCGGTTTCGATCATTGGCAACAAGAGCCATTGGCGCGAGGATCCGTCGAAACGCAAATTTAATTTTGGCCAGCTCAAGGGCCTGGCTCCGGCGGGGCGGCTGGATATTGATTCCAACGGCCTGCTGGTGCTGACGCAGGACGGCCGGATTGCGCGGCAGCTGATCGGCGAGGATTCCTCGGTCGATAAAGAATACCTGGTGCGCGTCACCGGACACCTTTCCGAACAGGGGCTGAAGCTGCTGAATCACGGCCTGAGCCTTGACGGTAAAAAACTGAAACCCGCCCAGGTGAGCTGGCAGAACAAAGACCAGCTCCGCTTTATCCTGCGCGAGGGAAAAAAGCGCCAGATCCGCCGCATGTGCGAGTTGGTCGATCTCAACGTGGTCGGCCTCAAGCGCATCCGCATCGGCAAAATCGTCCTCGGCAATCTGCCAGACGGCCAGTGGCGCTACCTCGGCGAGAACGAAAAATTCTAGTTCTTTCACCACGGAGACACAGAGACTCGGAGTGTTCTTGAGAGCTATTCCTCTGTGACTCTGTGACTCCGTGGTAAAAATAGGCAGGTTGAATTGGAATTAAAATGGAGTTGCGGATTGGGCCGGGGTCTGGAAGCGTGAGTGCATGAAAGTATTTCTATTTGATATCGGAAATGTCCTGACCAATTTTGATTTTCCCCGCCTGCTGCAGGCGTATGCCGAGGATTCGGGGCGGCCGCTGAGCCCGCAGACGGAACTCGACGACGAAATGTATAACGAGGTGGAAAAGGGGCGTTTGAGCGAGGAGGATTATGTGGCCTACCTCAACGAAGCCAAAGGGCTCAACTGGACCACGGATAACCTGCATCAGATCTGGCAGGAGATCTTCAGCCTGAACGAAACCGGGACCCGGCTGTTCGACAAGGCGAAGGCATCGGACGTCGGGGTATATACGCTGAGCAATATTGCCGACTACCACGTCCGCGCCATCGAGAACAACTGGAACGGCTTTTTCGAAGGCACGACGGGCCTTTTCTTTTCCTATAAAATGGGGGTGCGCAAACCCGATCCGCGGATTTATGAAATGGCCCTCGAGGAACTGGGAGTTTCGGGCGAGCAGTGTTTCTTCATTGATGACCTGGAACAGAATGTGGCCGAGGCGCGCAACTGGGGGATCGAGGCGCACCAGTTTGTGCCCGAGAACTATGCTGAAATTGAACGCAAGGCGCATGAATTCTTCGGATGGTAATGCATGAAAAAAATCTTCCAGGCGCTGGTGATTGCGATGATGGCTGCGGGTTCAATCGCTGATCCGGTCCGCGTCCTGATTGTGGACGGCTTCAGCAATCATGACTGGAAGCATACCACCGGGCTGCTGCGCGATGTTCTGGTTTCGTCCGGCGTTTTTACCGTTGAGGTTTCGACCTTCGGCGGGGCGGACTGGAACCCGGCATTCGATCGATATGACGTGGTCATCCAGAACTGCAACGATATCAAAGGCGGGGAAGCGTGGCCCCGGCCCGTGCAGGAAGCACTGGAAAACTATGTACGCAACGGCGGCGGTCTCTATGTTTTCCATTCGGCCAACAACGCCTTTCCGGAATGGCCGGAATATAACCGGATGATCGGCCTGGGCTGGCGGAACAAGGATTTCGGGCTGGCGATTACGCTGGATGATGACGGCGCAGTGCATGAAATTCCGGCCGGCGGGGGCGGAAACACGGGACACGGAAAACGGGCGGATACGCGGGTGACGCGCATCGGTGAACATCCCATTCATGCCGGCCTGCCGAAACAGTGGATGGCGGCGGATATTGAAGTCTACCGCTATGCCCGCGGTCCGGCGGAAAACCTGACGGTGCTTTCGTTTGCGCGCGATGAAAAGACCGGGCTCAATTTTCCGGTGGAGTGGACGGTCGGGTACGGAAAAGGCCGCGTCTATACCTCAACCTTCGGGCATGTCTGGGCCGATCAGGAAAATCCGGAAGGCATGCGGTGCGCCGGCCACCGGACCCTGATTCCAAGGGTGGTGAAATGGCTCGCCGGCCGGGAAATCAGCGATCAAGTCCCGGCCGATTTCCCGACTGGGGACTCAATAAGTCTTCGGGAGATTGAAGCCACGGAATAACACTGAAAAAACACGGATTTTATTTGGAACCATCCGTGTCTTTTCGTGTTCATCTGTGGCTGGGGAATCATTAATTGTCTTTGGCGCCGGCTTTGATCCAGGCTTTGACTTTTTCGAGCTCCTCGGCGGTGAAGGCCGGTGCATCGGATTTCGGGGGTGGCATGACGAGCTCTTTTTTGCCGAACTTCACTTCCTGGGCGAGGACTTTCACCAGTCCGCTCTCTTCGGGTTTGCCCGCAACGATCGGGCCGCCGACTTTTCCAAGAAGGTCTTTCTTTTCGTTGAAGAAGGCCCCGCCTTTAATGGCGCCGCGGATCCCGCTGTCCGGCGCGTGGCAGGTGCCGCATGAGCGCTGGAAGAGGGGCAGGAGGTCTTTTTCGAGCGAGACCTCGCCGGCGGAAGCTGAAAGAACCGCGAGGCCGAAAACAAATGCGCTGATTTTTCCGATCATTGGAAACTCCTTGGTTGTTTGTTGAGATCGATTCTCAACAGCGGACGAAAACTTACAAGCAAATTTCCGGGGATTGGAACGCGTTTGCAATAAATCGGCGGCGGGCGAGTTTGATGTGCAGGTATTTTTTCCGGATTGAACCGGAACTTATTTTCGGAGCCGGGGTTTAACCCGGAGTACATCATGCAGGCTGTAGCAGAACAACTGAATCGATCCACCGTGGCGGAGCTGGATGACCGGGAACTGATGAAGCGGTTCCAGGCGGGCGATGAATTTTGCTTTGAGGTGCTCGTGGACCGGCATAAACAGCGGGTGATGAATCTGGTCTGGCGGTTTATGCAGGGGTCGGACGAGGCGGAAGATGTGGCGCAGGAAATTTTTATCCGGGTGTACAAGGCGAAGGACAGCTATAAGCCGACGGCGCAGTTTACCACCTGGCTGCACACGATCTGCCGCAACACCTGCTATAATGCCCTGGCCCGCCAGGCCCGCCGGCCGGTGCTGCTGAAGGATGACGACGAGGAGCATGCGGATACGATCCAGCGGCTTCCGGACCTTGGAAATCCCACGCCGGAAAAGAGCATGATGTATCAGGAGCTGGCCGAAGCCGTGAAACAGGGCGTGGACGCGCTGCCGGGCAATCAGCGCGAGGCATTTATTCTGGCGCGTTATGAACATTGTTCCTACGAGGAAATCGCCCGGCGCATGGCGTGCTCGGCCAAAGCGGTGAAGTCGCTGCTGAACCGGGCAAAAACAAATTTACGTGAACAACTGAAAAAAGTGGTCTGACCGGCGGAACTTTCGGCGGTGGACGGGGTTTAACCATAGAGATTAGGAGGCGGTGAAATGGACTGCCGTAAAACACAACTGAGCATGGACGACCGGCTGTCGAACCAGCTGTCCGAGGCGGATATCCGGGCGATGGACCGGCATCTGGACCAATGCGGAAGCTGTAAAAAGCGCTGGGCCGAAGAGTGCCGGCTCTGGGGCATTACGGGCAGCTATCCGGAGCCGCCGACGGTCGGTGCCGATTTTACCGCCAACGTGCTGCGGCAGGTGCGCGCGGAATCGGAACAGGAAAACGACGGGAACCGGATTATTGCCTTTCCGGTACGCCGTCGCCGCTGGATTCCGACGGCCGTCGCGGCCGGACTCGGGCTGCTGCTGACCGGGGCCTACCTCGTGCGCTTCACCGGCATACATGAACCGGTGCAGGTGGCCGATCACCAGCCCGCCGCCGAAGTTTCCGACGAAGACATTATTGCCAACCTGGATCTTCTGGAGGATCTCGAGCTGCTTGAGAACCTGGAGTTTTTTGAAGACCTGGATGTAATCGAAGCCCTGGCTGTGAATTGATGATCATGAAAAACCGCAGATTCCATATTATCGTTCTGGTGCTGATGACCGCGTCGGCCGGATGGGCCAACGCCAATGCCGAGCGCTGGAAAAACATGACCGAGGCCGAGCGGGCGGAATTCCGCCGGCGCATGGAAAGCATGACGCCGGAACAGATGGAGCAGCTCCGCGCCCGGAAGCAGAAATTTGATCAGCTGGAGCCGGAGGAGCGGGAGCGTATCCGCGTGAACCAGCAGCGCTACAAACAGATGCCGCAGGAATACCGTTCCCGCATGGGCGGAACCTATCAGCGGTATCAGCGCATGAGCGAAGAAGAACGCCAGCAGATGCGTGAGCAGCTGATGGAAAAACGCCGCGCACTGAAAGAACAGTTCCGCAAACAGCGCGAAGAACGAATGAAAGCCGCGGCCCGGCGCCGTGCAAACGGTGCGGGTACCTACCGGAACCGGAACAACTGAACCCGATTTCCTTCCTCATCATCCGAAGCCGGCCGTGCGAAAGCGCGGCCGGCTTCATCTTTTCTTAAGAAAGCGCGGAACCTTTTTCGAGCCCTCCGGTTTAACCCTGCATCAACAAACGGGATGGAAAACCCAACCAACGGAGGCAGAAAAATGAAAACATGGACAACAACAGCAATCCTCGCAGTGATGATCCTCGGCGCGGCCACAATGTCGGAAGCCGCACGCGGCAGCGGCGGGGGCCGGGGAGGCAACGGCGGCGGACGGATCGAACGCGGTGAGCGCCCCAACCGGATCAACCGCGATCGCCGCGAAGACATCCGCGACCGCAAAGAGGATGTCCGCGATAAACGCGAAGATGTGCGGGACCGTCGTGAAGACCGCCGCGATGCCGCGGACGGCTTTACCGGCAAACGCGACCTCATCGAAGACCGTCGCGACCGCCGGGAGGATGTCCGCGACCGTAAGGAAGACGTTCGGGACCGTCGCGAAGATTTCCGCGATGCGCGCAATGAACACCCGGACCTCACGCCCGAGGAACGCCAGGAAAAAATCGAGCAGCTGAAAGCGAAGCGCGAAGCCATGCGGGAACGCCTGCAGGCCCGGCGTGAACGGATGCAGGAACATCGCAACAGCCAGTCCGAATCGTCGGCCACCGACTAAACAGAATCGCTCCGGCAAAAAAATAAAGGCCGCGCCCGAAGAATCGGGGCGGCCTTTTTCATTTCCAATGATTGGAAATGTTCTAGCCGGCCAATACCTCGTTGAGGCGGGCGGCAAAGCCGGCCGGGTCGTCGAGCTTGGCGCCGGAAGCAATCACGGCCTGGTCGTGCAGGAGCTTCGTGAGGATTTCAACCTTCGGATCTTCGGCGTTGGCGTCGTAGAGGGCCTGCACCTTTTTCACGACGGCGTGTTCCGGGTTGAGCTCGAGCACGCTTTCGCGCGGCGGCACTTCCTGGCCCATGCGGCGCATCATCTCTTCGATATGCGGGCTCATGGAATATTCATCGCCCACGAGCACAGCGGCGGAATTCTTGAGGCGGGAGGTCAGTTTGACTTCCTTGATGCCGCTGAGCAGGTCTTTGGCGTAGCCGATGTACCCTTCGAATGCCTTTTCCTCTTCCTTCAGGTCATCGCCGTCGATGTCGCCTTTGTTGACCGCTTTGAGCTTTTTGCCTTTGTATTCCATCAGCTGCGGAATGACAAAGTCGTCGATCGGGTCGATCATCAGCAGGACTTCTTTGCCGTCGGCCTTGAACTTTTCAAGGTAGGGGGAGTTTTCGATGGAGGTGCGGTTTTCGCCGGCGAGGTAGAGGATCTCTTCCTGGTCGTCGGCCATGTTTTCCACGTAGTCGGCGAAGCAGGTTTTTTCGCCG
>JBFJYX010000170.1:0-6659 GCA_041622415.1 Pontiella sp. | reverse complement strand
TTGCAGACGGGGGCGGAGATCATTGATTGCTATACGGCTTTAAGTGATCGGCCTGACCTTTTTCCGGACACGGTGCATCCGAATGCGGAAGGCGCGCGGCTCATCGCCGAAGCGGTGGCCGGGGCTTTGCGCTGACGGCGGCACGGTTGCCGGGCCACCATTCAAAAGCACCGTTTTACGCAGCACGGCTCGCAGGACAAAATTTTTAAACCCTTCACCCAGGATAAAATAAAAATGAAAACCAACGAAATTCAGATTAGAGACCCGTTCATTGTGACGCTTAAAGAGCAGGGCGTTTATTACATGTTCGGGACAACCGATAAAAACTGCTGGCTGCCGCCGGGCACCGGCTTTGACTGCTATAAAAGCACGGATCTCGAGAACTGGGAGGGGCCGATTGAAGCGTTCCGGCCTTCAGCCGATTTCTGGGCGACGAAAAATTACTGGGCACCGGAGGTGCATGCCTATAAGGGAAAATGCTACATGTTCGCCACCTTCAAGGCGGAGCGGCGGTATCGTGGTACGCAGATCCTGGTTTCGGATTCGATCGAAGGACCGTTTGAGCCGCTGACGGACGGGCCGGTGACGCCGCCAAACTGGGAATGCCTGGACGGTACGCTGTTTGTGGATGACGAAGGCAAACCCTGGATCGTGTTCTGCCACGAATGGACGCAGGTGCACAACGGGTCCATCTGCGCCATGCCGCTTTCGGAAGACCTGAAAGAGGCGGCCGGCAAACCGCAGTTCCTTTTCGATGCCACGGAAGCCCAATGGGTGCGCCAGTTGAAGGACTGGCCGGTTGAGGGCGACGGCGAGCGCCACCGCATGCCGGCGTATGTGACCGACGGACCCTCTTTCCATAGATTGGAAAACGGGACGCTGGCGATGCTGTGGTCGAGCATGGGCGATCAGGGCTATGCCATGGGCGTGGCCCTGTCGGAGTCGGGGCAGGTTTCCGGACCCTGGAAACAGGTGGATGAGCCGCTGTGGGAAAAAGACGGCGGGCACGGCATGATTTTCCAGACCCTGGACGGTGAGCTGATGATGACGTTCCATTCGCCGAATATCACGCCGGATGAGCGCCCGGTATTCATTGCCATCGAAGAGGCGGGTGACGGTTTTCGCATTAAATCATAAGACAACGGAATTACGGGCATACACATGAAATTTAAAATCTATCTGGCGGGACTGGTGATCGGGATGGCCGTTGCGGCGGGCGCTGATGAAGGTCCCGTTGAAGCGACGACTCGGGTGCAGATTAATGAGACGTTCACGAACGGTTTCCGCCATCCGGGCGTCGGCTTGACGAAAGAGCTGCTGGATACCGCGCGGGCGCAGGTGATGGCCGGGCGGGATCCGTGGCTGTTTCATTTCAATAAACTGGCTGCGCACGAACATTCCGCGAAGACCGTTGGGATCATCAATCAGAGCAAGGATAATCCAGACCGGCCGGCCACGGATGCGTTTAACAGCCGGGGCAGCAGGAGACAGCTGGATACTGACGGGGATAAAGCCTACCGACAGGCGCTGATGTATTACTTTACCGGGGATATGGCCTATCGGGCCAATGCGATGAAGATCATCCGCCTCTGGTCGCAGATGGACCCCGATAAATTCGAACCCTTCGGGGCATCCCATATTCACGCGCCCTACGCGATCATGGGGGTGGTCCGGGCGGCGGAGCTGATGCGCTATACGGATTGTCCGGAGGGAAAGCTGGCCTGGACCGAGCAGGATACAAAAAACCTGACGGAGAACCTCTTGGTTCCGGGCATTAATACGTACATGTATTCGAACGGCTGGTTCATGAACCAGAGCGGCTATCCGCTGGCCGGGGCGATGGCGTGTTACATATTTATGAACGATCGCGAGGGCTATGAAAAGCGGGTCGAGTGGTTTACGATCAACAAGGACGCGCCGAACAAGGGCTGGAGTTCTTCCATTCAGGATCTGTTCCGAAAGGTGGAAGTCAATGCGGTTACGGGCGAGCGGGTGAAGGAACCGTTTGTGCAGCTGATGGAAATGGGGCGCGACCAGGCGCACGCCGCCGGGGATATGGAGATTGCTGTCCGGACGTCGCGGCTGATGAATGCGCAGGGCACCAAGGTTGATCCCGTGCGCGGAACGGTTTCAACGGCGGCGAATGCGGTCGGACCCTATGAATTCCTGAACGATCGCCTGCTGGAGGGTGCGGAATACGTGAGCCGCTATATGCTGGGCTACGACACGCCCTGGACCCCGTCGCCTTCGAGCATCGGCCCGAACGGCGAAGTTCTCCAGATTTATACGCGGCTCGCCGATAACTATCGCGGGCGGATTCGGGATCTCAAGTACTGGGATATCTATTATTACTACAGCTACAAAAAGGGCATCAACGTGGCCGAGGTTGCGCCGTACTTTGACGAGGCGTTCCGGAAACGCGTGGTGAGCGGTGATTTTGAATGGATCTTTATTCCGCCGGCTGCCGAGGGCGAAGCCGCCCGGATTCCGCAGACCGAGCAGGAGCCGGAAGCGGTGGAGATTGTTGAACGTTCCACCGGATTCGGCAACGCTTCGGTGGTGGAAGAGGATGGAAACAAATTTCTGCGTGTAAGCCCTTCGAATGAGGGTGCGCGCATTGCACTGCTGAGTATCAAGACGCCGAGCAAGACCATCGGGCTGAAACTGCGCACCACGGGCGTTGTGATGCTGGAGATGGAAGGTTTTGCAAAGCCCTGGCTGCTGCCGAATACGCAGGGGCAGTGGCGCTATGTCACCTATTCGCTGTCGCCGAATGAGCATGTGGAAGACATTATCTTTGTCCGGGTCAACGCTTCGCCGGAAACGGCGGTGGATTTAGACCACTTCCTGCGCATGCCCGAAAAACAACTGACTCCCCCGGTCTTTGCGACGGGCAGCGAACCGTGGCGAGTGAATGCGTATGTCGGCGCGGCCGTTGCGCTGGATTTTGCCGCGTCGGATTCCGAAAGCATCACGTACAGCAGCCTGGATAAACCGGCCGATGCCGAGCTGGATTCAAAAACCGGGGCCTTTGCCTGGTCGCCGACCGAAGAGGGCGAATATGTTTTTGTGGTGGAGGCCTTTGACGGAAAAACCATCGCGCCGCGCCGGGTGACGATCGCCGTTGCGCCCGACCGCCAGGCGGCAATGGAAGCGATCAAAGCGGTGCACGATCCCGATACGGAATACGTTAAGGCGTCGCTCGATCGCTGCATCGAACTCTACGGAAAAGTGGCGCGTGCCGCCGTCAGTGCGAGCGATGACGTATTCTGGAAGGGATTGCTCATGCTGCAGCAGGCTTTTGATGATCTGGCCGTGCTGACACCGCGGCTGCCGGACGGCAGCATGGATTTCCCGAAGATGGTGGTTCCATCCTATATCGGCGACTCTATCGGCCTGCTGACCGACAGCAATGATGACACCTATCCGCTCTCCGGCCTGCCCAAAGATCAGTCCTATATTTTTGACTTCGGCCCGGATTTTGAGGCTTCGTTTACGGCGTTTGCCATGGAGGGTCGCATGAACTTTGATGACCGAATGGAAGGCACCGTATTTTACGGTTCGAACGATAAGAAAAAATGGACGGAGCTCACGGATGCAACACCGCTGTCCTCGGAGATGGTCACCGTGGATGTATTTGAAAAGCGGCAGGAGGACCGGTTCCGGTACCTGCGTTTAAAACGGCATGGCCGCGGTCTTTTCGAGCCGTCCGAGCTGCGCATGTACGGCAGCCGCCACGATGCCCGGTGAGCGGCCTGAGACCTTGAAGTGCAGGCGATCTGACGTTGGCTTCCACTGATCCGGAGTTAACGCCGGGGCATAGGATAATCCTTATGCTCCGGCTGTTGTTAACAGGTTAACCTCTGCAGGTGTTCGCTAAGCGGCCGATCTGCGCTACATTCAAAAATGCAGAGGTGGAAGTGCATATCTACTGTGCACCTGTACTCTAAAGAGGAAAAACACGATGAAGCAAACATTGACCCTTATTTCAGTACTCGGCTTGATGGGTAGTACGGCCCTGGCAGGCTGGTTTACAAACGACCTGACGAGTGCGGCGGCCGTCGCCTCGGACTTTGACGAGTATATTTCATCTCATGCCAACGCCTCCTGGTCCTACGTGGCCGGCGGGGCGACGGATCAGAACGGGGATCCCAATACCGAACTGACCGGCGGGGCGATTCTGGACTGGGTGACCACGGATGATGACACAGCGCGCAGTTACCTGGGCACCATTGCTTCCGACTGGCTGGATAAATCCTGGACGGCGCATATCGCGGTTGAGGCCCCGAGCAGCACTAAACCCTACATTTATTTCGGGCTGGGCGACCCGACGCCGAACGAGTCGTCGAATAATGAACCGAAGAACGGGGACAGCACCTATGTCTACTGGCGATCCGGGCAGTCCAGTTCAAAGGTTTCCGTGATGCGCAACGGGAGCGTGGTAACCAATACCGGCGCCTGGCAGGGTGATCCGGGCTATGACATCACCATGACCTATAACCACACCGATAAAACGGTACAGTTTGAAATCGATAACTGGAACGGCGGTCGTTTCAGCGGAGTCAATGTGGATACAGGAGCCCTGTCGGTTGACGGCTATTTTTCCGACACCAACGATGTGCATATTTTCTTCGGCGCGAATGCCAAGGTGACCTTCGGTGAGTTTTATGTGAAGGAAACATTCGAATGTGTGCATCCGGGTATTCCGCTGACGATTGAGGATCTGGATGCCCTGAAAGCGAACCTGAATGTGGAGCCGTGGAAGACCGGCTATGAGGCGCTCGCGAGCGACGGGTATTCTTCGACCAATTTTGTCATGAACGGTCCATATACCAATGTGATTCACTCAAAACCGGGGGTGCCTGATACCAACGGCAACCAGTGGGCCGCCGATATGCGGGCGATGCACAACCTGGCCCGTATGTGGTACTTCACAGACAATAATGATTATGCGCAGCGGTCCTATGAGATTCTGATGGCCTATGTGGAGACACAGACAAGCTTTGCCGACGGCGAAACCTATTTGGAGATGGGCTATAATGCGTGGCGGGTATTTGAAGGCGCGGATATTCTGCGCGGCACCTGGCCGGGATGGACCGATGCCGACACCGAGGCCTGTAAAACCCATTTTGAAGAGGTGTGGTGGAACTCCGGTCATATTCCCACTCCGGGTCCTTTGCGTTCGGCGAACCAGGGTGCAGCCAATCTGGCCGCCGCGGTCGGGGTGGCCATCTTTAATGATGATGAAGTGAAGTTTAACCAGTGCCTGCAGGAGTTCCGGGCGGGGCCGGCCGGCGCGCTGATGGACAGTCTGTGCAACGGGCAGCTCGGAGACAGCGGGCGCGATTCCCATTCGCACGGGCAGCTGCAGCTGCTGGCCTGGATTGCCGAGGCCTTCTGGAAACAGGGCGTCGATGTGTTTGCAGAACATGACCACCGTCTGCTGGCGGCCGCGGAATATTATTCGCGGGTTGCGATGGGGTTTGATACGCCGTTTGTTACGGCGGGTACCGTGTATGACATCTATCCCGACAACAATTCGCTGGCCGATGCAAACGCTACGTATTTCCACGGGCCTGGATCGTTCAATATACTTTACGGGGCCTACGTGCAGCGCAAGGGCATGAGCGCACCGTATCTCGAAGAATATCTCTCCTGTTTTGAGCAGGATGCATATTCGTTCCACTATCTGAAACCGGGCGATACATCCACCGCTGCGATTCCCGCCGCGTTGACCGAGCCGGCAGCCGCGGCGTCAGTCACCAGCCTGAACGGGGCGAATATGGGCGACTGTACGTCCGGCAGTGAATCGTACAGCGCCGGAACCTGGACGGTTTCCGGACGGGGAACGAGCATGTATTACAGCTCCGATCCCGACTATCATTTTTCTTATCTGCCGGTAACCGGCAATGCCACGATCATCGCGAAGCTGACCGGCCTGTCCGGCGGTTCCGCCACGGATGCCCGCGCCGGGCTGGTGTTCAATGAAAGCACGGCGAACAATGACACCATGGCGGCGGTGCTCATCACGGCCGAGGACGCCGACGACGAACTGCAGACCTGGTATCGCGGTTATTCGGCCAGCAGCCACAGTGCGGATGTGCACGGCAAACCCAATCAGCCCCAGCCGAGAATGCCGTACTGGCTCAAGATCGAGCGGATCGGCGAACGCATTACGCTCTTCAGCTCGCCGGACGGCGCCAGCTGGAGCACCGCCGGCGTGGCCGACTATGCGGGTCTTGCGGATACGGCCTATTTCGGGCTGGCGGTCAGTTCGGATCAGTACAGCTCAACGGCCACCGCCACCTTTACCGATGTCCGGATCACCGGCGGCGACGGCGGCGAAGCGTCGACGATTCCTGAAGCGCCTTTTGCCATTTATGCGTCGCCCGGCGGCACCGATGTGCCCCTGCGCTGGCTGGAGTCGTTTGAGGCCGACAGCTACAAGATCTGGCGCAGCACCGTGAGCGGAGGTCCGTACACGCTGCTGACCGAGGAAACGGGTACCAGCTATGTGGACACCAATGTGGTCGACGGTACGCGTTATTACTATGCGGTAAGTGCCGTGAATGCTCTCGGGGAAAGTCCGCGCTCTGCGGAAGACAGCTTCCACTATCGACCGGCCTACATCACAGAGGCCGAGGGTTATAACGGTCGGG
>JBFJYX010000169.1:0-6683 GCA_041622415.1 Pontiella sp. | reverse complement strand
GGCATTACAATCCGAGTAATTCCCGCGCCGCTTGCATCACCTGATCGGGCGAAATGGAGGCCAGGGCCTGGGCCGCTTCCCCGGAATTACGGGCAATTTCGCGCGATTTGACCGCGCTGTTTTGGATCACCCTGAACTTGCGGGCAAGCGGTCCGGTTTTATCCGGATCGGTGAGGCCGTAAATACCGATCACCGGCGTTCCCACCGCACCGGCGAGATGCATGCCCCCGCTGTCGTTGGCGACGGCCAGATCAGCATTTTTCAGCAGGGCCGCCCACTCCTTCAGACTGGTTTTTCCCGCAACGCTGGTGGTGCGGTCGCCCAGCCGGCCCTCGAGCTCTTCGCAGGCATCGGCATCGCCGCCGCCGCCGGCAAAGATAATCCGGTGGTTCGTATCATTCAGCAGCTGCCGGGCCAGCGCTTCAAAATGGTCCAGCGGCCACATCTTAGAGGCGCCGCGGGCGGCACCGGGCATCAGGACCACATAGTTTCCAAGGGCTGGAAACTTTTCTTCCAGGGTTTGGAAAGCCTCTTCCGGAATCTGGAGTTCCGGCAGTTCACGCACCAGATCGGCCGACTTCGGCGCGACCAGCGGAAAATATTCATTGGCCTGGTGTCCGCCCGGAACCGGCACCACCTTCGTCAGCATCAGCCGCCGGTGATCGCCCCGGAACCCGATGCGCTGCTGCACGCCCGCCAGCATGGGAATCAGCGCGGAACGGAACGAGTTCGGCAGAATGCAGGCCTTTTCAAAACCATACTCGCGGATTTCGCGGATGGCGCCGCTCATGGTATCGAGCGTCAGAATCTGATCCGGCACATCGTGCATTTCCCAAAAGGGTTTGAGATAGGGTTTCACCAGAATGCCGATGTGGGCATCGAGGTTTTCGTGGCGGCAGGCCTGAATGGCCGGCATGCTCATAATGGCATCGCCGATCCAGTTTAATCCGATAATGAGAATGCGCTCAGCCATCAGTCGTTCCGCGGGGTTTTAAAACAGATCCGCATGATCCAGTCCATGAACTCTTCCTCGCCGGAAAGCATCTCGATCTCCACCCGCATATAGATGATCGGAATATCCCGCCGGCCGACCGACGGAAAACGCACCGCATCTTTTTCGGTGGTCAGGATCGCCTCGGCCCCGCGTTTCATCCCCCAGTTGATCGTATTGATGATTTCCTGCTGCGTAAAACGGTGGTGGTCCGCAAAGCGGCGGGTGTAGACAATTTCCGCACCGAATGCTTCCAGCGCCTTCTCAAAACTTTCCGGCACCGCGATGGCCGAAACAGCCGCCACTTTGAGGCCCTTCAGTTTTTCAAGCGGATACTTCGTGTCGCCGAACACATCTTTCAGGTATTTCGCCGCATGCCGGCATTCCGAAATTTCCGCCACCGGATTGAGGCGGCGCAGCTGCTCTTTAAGCTCCGGTGCCCCGCCATCCTTGCATTTGGTGATAAAAATAAATCCGGCGCGCTTAATGTTCCGCATCGGTTCGCGCAGCAGTCCGCGCGGCAGCAGATGGCCGTAGCCGAAGGGATTGGTGCTGTCGACCAGCGCAATATCGAGACGATGCCCCACTTTCAGATACTGGAAGCCGTCGTCGAGAATCAGCGTATCGCACCCCAGCTCTTTGATGGCATATTTACCGGCTTTCACGCGGTCCTTGTCCACCACCACGGCAACATCCGGCAGGTTGGAGGCCAGCATGTACGGCTCGTCGCCGGCGGACCAGGAATCGAGCAGCAGGCGTTTGCCGTCGGAAACCACACGCGGCGGCGTTTCAATCTTCCCCGTCGTGATGCGCTGGATCATTTTTTCGCGGAACGAGGCTTCTTTACTTTTATACCCGCGGCTGAGAATGGCCACCTTGCGGCCGTGCTGCTGCAGGTTGCGCGCAAACACTTCCACCACCGGCGTTTTACCCGTGCCGCCAACCGTCAGGTTGCCCACCGAGATCACCTGGCAGCCGAGCGTGTTGCCGCGGATAATGCGGTGTTTATAGAGCTGGATACGCGTCTGCACGATCAGCGTGAACAGCCACGAAAACATGTGCATGACGACGCGCAGCACCGCGGACCGCTTGCCTTTGGCCGTGCCGTCGATGACCGACAGCAGATAGGTTTCGATCTGTTCTGATTTTCGCTTATGCGCCATGAATGTTTAACGGGTTAGAAATATACGGACCACTATACCTGCCCAATCTCCTTCTTCAAGGCAGGACGCAAAAAAGCGCCCGCTCAACACGGGCGCTTTTTTCGAAGGGATTTCAGGCGCGGCAACCCCATACGGTCACACGGCGCGCAGCCCTCCGCGCAATCAGACGTTCAGGGCTTTGCGCAAAGCATCCACTTTGTCGGTCTTTTCCCACGGGAACTGATTGCGGCCGAAATGACCGTAGGCCGCGGATTCGCGGTAGCTCCAGCCCTTCGGCGTCATCAGGCCGAGATCGGCAATCAGCGCGCTCGGACGGAAATCAAAGATGTCGCCCGATTTCAGCACCGCTTCGATTTTGTGGTCATCGACTTTGCCGGTTCCGTAGGTATCGACGTTGATACTCAGCGGTTCCGGAACGCCGATGGCATACGCCACCTGGATTTCGCACTTTTCAGCCAGGCCGGCCGCCACAATGTTTTTCGCGGCATAGCGGGAATAGTAGGCTGCGGAACGGTCGACCTTCGACGGATCTTTGCCCGAAAACGCGCCGCCGCCATGGCTGCCGACTCCGCCGTAGGTGTCCACGATAATTTTACGGCCGGTCAGCCCGGCATCGCCGTGCGGTCCGCCGATCACAAATTTGCCGGTCGGGTTGATATAATAATCGGTATCGTCTTTCAGCAGGCCGGTCGGTGCGAGAACCTCTTTGCAGATTTTGATGAGGTCTTTGCGAATGGTTTCCAGCGGCACATCATCCGTCTGGTGGGAAATCACAACCGTCTCAATGGAAACCGGCTTGCCTTCCTGATATTTGATGGAAACCTGGGATTTCGAGTCCGGGCGCAGGTACGGAATAGTGCCGGCTTTGCGGATTTTCTGCAGCTCGTCGAGCAGGCGGTGGCTGTAGGCGATCGGCGCCGGCAGCAGCTCTTCGGTATCGGTGCAGGCATAGCCGAACATCATGCCCTGGTCGCCGGCGCCCTGTTCAGCAAACAGGCCTTCGCCTTCCGTTACGCCCTGCGAAATGTCGGGGGACTGCCCGTGCAGGCGGTTGATGTATTCAAAGGTCTTGTCGCAGAATTCGAGCTCCTCGCGGTCGTAGCCGATCTCGCGGCACACCGTGCGGGCGATCGCCTCGGGATCCACTTTATCCCAGCCGCTGCAGGTAATTTCGCCGGCATTCACCACCAGGTTGGTCGTGGTCAGCGTTTCGCACGCCACCCGGCTTTTGGAATCTTCCGCCAGGCAGGCATCAAGAATGGCATCGGAAATCTGGTCGCACACTTTATCCGGATGCCCTTCGGACACGGATTCGGACGTGAAAACGTGATCTACGCGGATTTTACTCATTTTTTAAACCTCTATTCGTTTATTCGGATTTATGAATATAGTCGCGGAATTTAGCGGAGCACCCCGTCCGAATCCATAAAAATCGGTAAAGAATCGCGTTTTCCCGCTCCGGGCTTGATCCCCCCGCATCACCCACTTACTCTCTCCTGAATCCGGATACCACTATGAGAAATTACACCAAAGACGACCTGATCAATTTTCTTCCCGCATTTGGAACCTTTGTCGGCATCGATTCCGACGGCTGCGTGTTCGATACCATGGAAATCAAGCAGAAGGATTTTTTCCACCCGCACATCATTCGACACTGGGGACTGGAAGCCATCGAACCCGAGCTGCGCGCCGCCGCCGAATTCACCTATCTGTATTCCACCTACCGCGGACTCAACCGTTTTCTCGGGCTTTGCAAAACCTTTGAACTGCTGCAGGACTGGCCCGACGCCAAAGCCAAAGCCGAGATTCCCGATCCGGCCGACCTGCGCGTTTACTGCGACTCCGGCCTGCCGCTCAGCAATGACACCTGCAAAGCGGAAGCCGAAAGAACGGGCAGCAAACTGCTTCAAGAGGCCTATCACTGGAGCGTCGAACTGAACAACGACATCGATCAGAACATGCCCGATCCACCGCCCTTCGATGGCGTGGAAGAGGGCCTGCAGCTGATTCAGAAAAACTCCGACGCCATCGTCATTTCCCAGACCCAGGCCGTCGCCCTGCTGAAAGACTGGTACCGCGATGACCTCGCCCGGTATGTTTCCGTCATCGCCGGGCCCGAACTCGGCTCCAAGATCGACCATTTCACCATGGCTGCCGTCGACCGCTATCCCGCCAACGCCATTCTCATGATGGGCGATGCCCCCGGCGATATGGCCGCGGCGCACGCCATCGGCTGCAACTTTTTCCCGATCAATCCCGGGCACGAGGTGGAAAGCTGGCAGCGCTTCAAAGACGAGGCTTATGCCCTTTTCCTCGACGGCGGGTTCTCTGAGGAATACCAGAAAAAGCTCATCAAAGAATTCAAGGCCCTGCTCCCCGGAACCCCGCCGTGGAAATCATAAAGCTGAACCACGAAATACACAAAAAACACGAAACTGATTCGAGGTTTTCCTTTCGTGCATTTAGTGTATTTCGGGGGTTAACAAAGGAACACACCATGGAAGTAGATAAGCTCGAAACCCTGCTGAACCAGTTTAAAAACGGCGACATCGATATGGCGGCCACCCTGGCCTCGCTGAAAGATCTGCCCTTCGAAGACATGGGCTTTGCCAAGGTCGATCACCACCGCGCACTGCGCACCGGCTATCCCGAAGTGGTTTTCTGCCAGGGAAAGACCCACGAACAGGTGGAAAAGATTTTCCAGGCATTGGAAAAACGAAACGACAATATCCTGATGACCCGCGCGGAACCGGAGCTCTTTGAGCGCCTGACCAAAATCGACGACCGCCTCGTCTACAACGAGCTCGGCCGCACCATCTCGCTCGAAAAAGAAGGGCGCGCCAAAAAAGGCAGCGTATTGATCATTTCCGCCGGAACCGCCGATATTCCGGTCGCCGAAGAGGCCGCCGTCACCGCCTCGATTTCCGGGGCAAAGGTGGAGCGTCTCTACGATTGCGGCGTGGCCGGCATTCACCGCCTGTTGGCGCAGAACGAAAAGATCCAGCAGGCCCGGGCCATCGTGGCCGTGGCCGGCATGGAAGGCGCGCTGGCCTCGGTGGTCGGCGGCCTGGCCCCCTGCCCCGTCATCGCGGTACCGACCTCCGTCGGCTACGGCTGCCACCTCAACGGAATCGCCCCGCTGATGACCATGCTCAACTCCTGCGCCCCCAATATTACCGTCGTCAATATCGACAACGGCTTCGGCGCCGGCTTCAACGCCGCCATGGTCAATAACGGCGTGCGGTCAGAGGCGTGAAACCGTACGAATCAATCGGCACGCTTCACGCCCCAAATTACTTGATCTGACCCGGGCTTTCAGGGATATTCCGCGGTTCCAAAACAAGGAGCATTTTTATGGTTAAAGCATCAGATCTGAAAAAATCGCACGTCATCGACATCGACGGCGCCCCGCACACTGTGGAAAACATTGGACAGCAGTCGCCCACCGCGCGCGGCGGCGGCACCATCTATAAAGTCCGTTTCCGTAACGTTTCCACCAAAACGAAAGTGGATATGACCTACCGCGCCGACGACGCGCTGCAGGAAACCTCGTTCGAAACACAGGAAGTCTCCTACGACTACAAAAACGGCGATCGCTACGCCTTCATGGATCTCGAAACCTACGAATCCTTTGAGCTCACCGAAGAGGATATCGAAGATATTCTCCCCTTCCTCATCGAAGGCATGGAAGGCATCACCGCCCTGATTTCCGAAGGCCGCATTCTGACCCTGCGCATGCCCGATACCATCGAAATGCAAATCGTCGAATGCCCGCCGGCCATGAAAGGCGCCTCGGCGACGTCGCGGACCAAACCGGCGACCATGCCGACCGGCCTCATCGTTCAGGTGCCGGAATACATCGAGCCCGGTGAGACCATCAAGATCGACACCAAAGAGAAAAAATTCCTCTCCCGCGCATAAACCGTCTGCCGCAGATGAACCCGGATTAAGGAAGATTCTTCCGCGTTCATCTGTGCTGATCCATGGCTATGAATCCATCCCGCCCTACTCTAATTCTGGCCCCGATGCGCGGGATTACCACGATGTTTTATCGTCGTGCCTATGTGCGCCATTTCCAGGGGCTGGATATCGAGATGGCGCCGTTTATTCCCACGGTGCATTCCGAACGGATCAACCCGAAGCTGCTCAAAGACGTCCTGCCGGAAAACCAGTCCGGCCTGCCGATGATTCCGCAGGTGATCGGTAACAACGCCGATGATTTTGTGCAGATGAATCACGCCCTGGCCGATCTCGGATACACCGAGGTCAACTGGAACCTGGGCTGCCCGCATAAACCGATCCGCAAAAAACGCCGCGGCTCCGGACTGCTGCCCTGGCCCGACACCGTCGATATGATCCTTAACGAGGTCTGCGAACGCAGCCCCTTGAAAATCTCGGTCAAGGTTCGGCTCGGCGTTTCCGATAAATCGGAACTGCTGAACCTCATTCCGGTCCTCAACCGCTTTCCGCTCAGCGAAGTCATCATTCATCCGCGCACCGCGGAGCAGATGTATGACGGCACCGTGGAT
>JBFJYX010000168.1:0-6707 GCA_041622415.1 Pontiella sp. | reverse complement strand
CTCTGCCTTATTGCGGTGCCGATCTGCCGGACTGCGGCTTTCTCCGATGCCCCGATGTTCCAGGTGGTTACGGCGGTTATGTATCTGGCGGTGATCTACGGCATCACGCTGCTGATGTCGCCGTGGTATTTCCGCAAATTCTACAAGCCGTTTGTTGAGCATGAAGCGCTGTTTAAAACGACCGCCTTTGTGAAAACGGCGGTGGGCATCCTGCTGGTTGTGCTGGGTATTTTCGTATACTGATCCCGCGTCTACTCTTCTTCCGCTTCCTCGAGCATCTTCTGCGTGTCCCAGGCGCGCTTACATTTGCGAATCTGTTCGTTATAATCGTCGACCTGCTCTTTGGTCACACCCTGAGCGTATTTCGCCGCCTTGGCCGCCATGGTTTTAATCGCATTATACGCCTTTTCATAGTCGCCGTTAATGTAGTGGGCTTCTGACAGCGTACTCCAGACGTGGTGATCGTCCGGCGCCAGCACCAGGGCTTCCTGCGCATAACGGACCGCTTTTTTTCCGTTCCGGTATTTCGGATCTTCGGCGGTGGCATACATCCAGGCCAGGTTGTTCTTTAACTTGAAATCCTCCGGATACAACTCGATCAGCTCAAGCAGGCCGGCTTCGGCTTTGTCATAGACTTTGGCATTGATGTAGACGTGCGCAATGGTATACCGCGCCTCCTGGTTATTCGGGTCAATTTCCAGAATCCGTTCATAGGCGTTCATGGCCGAGAGAAAATCATCTTCCTTAAAGTAGACGTTGGCCACCTCGATCAGAAAATTGATGCGTTCTTCATCGGTTCGATTATTCACGATTAAACCGGAAGACGCCGGAGCTTCTTCCTGCGCCGGGACCACAGCGGCAGACAGGCCGATACCCAGAATTAATGATGTTTTGATCAGATTCATATCACATTCCTATTTGGTGCCGCGGATATCCACCCGGACCACAGCCGGCTCGGATTTGATGGTTTGCACGTTCACCGGCAAATCGACGACCACCGGCAGTTCATACGCCGTATTTTCCACCAGCGACTGGCAGTTCACATAAGCAAAGACATCGGACGCCCGAATCGATTCAATCTGTTCCTTCTGTCCCTGCACCATCACATTAATGGTCTGCGGGAAAACCTCGATCGTCCGGTTCTCGCCGGATACAGACATAATGCGCACCGGCACCTTTTCAAACACCGTTGCACTGTTACTGGCTTCCAGGATCACCTCCACGGATACCCAGTCGGGTTCCACCGTCATACGCCCGCCCTGGGGAATTTCAATCGGCACACTTTCCTTAAAGCTGGCCGCCCGGTTTTTAAGATCAATTTCCTGCGTATGGATATTCGCCATTTCATCGAGCGACTGACGCGCACCGTAGACTTTTACCGAAGCGGGGGAGCAGACAATCCGTTCAATCTCGAGTCCTTCCGGAAGACTGCCCTTCACCGTGGCTTTCACCGGCAGCAGCTTTTCGCCCTCGCGGTCGAGGCGGACCACAATTTCGGACGGGCTGAAACTCACAGCCCGGGCGCCGGTGGGATTTTTAAGAGAGGCCCCGGAGAGGGGAATGACCATTTCTTCTCCCTGTACGGGATTGTTGACCGGCACCGTCAAATAGAGCTGATCGTTGTTCAGGTAGCGAATATCCTCCCGCGAACCGCGGAACACAATATTGACGCGCTGCAGCGATTTTTCCCAGACCGCCCAGCCCTCCGGCGCTTCAACATCGACCGCGATATTGGAGACCGAAATTTCGAACCCGATGGTTTTGCGAATGCTCTGCCATCCAAGAAACGCGAGCACCAGACAGATGAGCACCAGGAGCCGGTCCTTCCACAGCTGTTTCCAGGCATTGGAAAACCTATTCATCCTCTTTGTCCTCTTTAAACGTCATGAGCACGGTATCGGAAAGCGACGCTTCCCCGGTCTGGATCTTTTCCCGGAAGCGGGAGAGACCGGTCCGTTCGCGGCGGAGCATCGAGGAAAGTACGCGGCGCAGGCGCTCATCGTCCAGCCCGCGGCGCAAGCGCCCGTTATAGGCAATGGAAACCGCACCGGTTTCCTCGGAGACCACCACCACAATGGCATCCGTCTCTTCGGTGATGCCGATGGCCGCGCGGTGGCGCGTTCCCAGCGTTTTACTCAGCTCCTCTTTCTGGGAGAGGGGAAAGAGGCAGCCCGCGGCGCAGATGCGGTCGCCGGAAATAATCACGCCGCCGTCGTGCAGCGGCGTATGTGGAAAAAAGATCGTCGAAAGCAGTTCTGCACTCACGCTGCTGTTCATTTTGGTGCCGGTATCCTGAATGGCGCGCGTGCCGATCTCGCGTTCAATGGCAATCAGCGCACCGATCTTGCGGTTGGAGAGCAGCTTGACGCACTGCATCAGCGGTTCCACCAGCGACTTCTGGGTCACCATGCCGTTATTCCGCCACGGCTGCCGGCCGAGACGGGCCAGCACCCGCCGGATTTCCGGCTGGAAAATCACGACAATCGCCAGCGTGATGTAGAGCATCAGCTTGGTGAGGATCCAGTTGAGTACATCCAGGTGGCTCAGGCTGGTGATGGCGTAAAGGGCCAGGAACAGGATAATCAGGCCGGAGAGAATCGAGGATCCGCGGGTGCCTTTGAACAGCCTGAACACATAGTAGAGCAGGGCAGCGAGAATAAAAATTTCCAGCCAGCCCAGCGCATCAGGGAGTTCAAAAGCGTCTTTCCATTGCATCACAAGTCACCGGCGCCAAGTGTATCCACGATGCGGCAGACATCGCAAGTGTCGATTACATCATGAACCCGCAAAATATGGGCGCCGCGCGCCGCGGCCCACCCGGCCAGGCCCAGGCTTCCGGCCAGGCGCTGCGCGGGATCCTTCCGGTCCAGCAGCTGGCCGATCATACTTTTGCGCGACGCACCGATGAGCACCGGCGCGGATTTTGCGAGATCCGGAATACCGCGCAGCAGCTGAAGGTTGTGTTCCAGTGTCTTGCCGAATCCGATGCCCGGGTCCGCCGCAATCGATTCCCGCTTTACGCCGCGGCTGACGGCAAACGCCATGCGCGCTTCCAGATAGTGGAAAACCTCGCCGACGGCATCCGCATAGGACGGGTTCTGCTGCATCGTCTGCGGCGTGCCTTTCATATGCATCAGCACAACGCCCGCCCCGGATTCCGCCGCCACGTCCACCATATCGGGGTCTGCTTCAAAACCGGAAACATCATTAATAATATCCGCCCCGGCTTCCAATGCCTGGAACGCCACGGCGGATTTCATTGTATCGATCGAAATCAGAACGTCGGATTGCGCGCGGATTTTTCCAATGATTGGAACCGTGCGGCGGAGCTCTTCCTCCACCGCAACAGGTTCAGCCCCCGGGCGGGTGGATTCGCCGCCGATATCGATGATGTCGGCCCCTTCGGCCGCCATCTGCAGGGCATGGTCCACGGCGGCATCGGGATCCACAAAATTTCCGCCGTCGGAAAAGGAATCGGGCGTGACATTCAGAATGCCCATCACGCGGGTTTTTTCCCCCAGCCGCACCGAGCGGTTGCCGCACAGCCAGTTGTACGATTTACGCGGCATCAAAGTTTCACCTCCATGCCGTCCCACGGCACGGTTACGCCATGCCCGAGCTGCTGCTGCAGGTCGTGGTGATCCGAGCTGTGGGTCAGGTGGGTGATGAACGACTGCCGGGCTCCGATTTTATGGAGATAGTCCACGCACTCACGGGTTGAAAAGTGGGTGGGGTGGGGTTCGGGGCGCAGGCCGTCGAGAATCATGGCATCGAGGTTTTCCAGACATTGGAAGGTCTCATCGGGGATACCGTTGCAGTCCGGAATGTAGGCCAGCCGCTGGCCGTCGCCCTCGAAGAGAAAGCCGTTAATTTTGTCCATGCCGTGCGAAACGGGCAGGGGAGTGATGCGGACGTCGCCGAGGCTGACCGGTTCGACCAGATCGGTGAACTGCACCCGCGGCACGCTTTCGAAGCCGTAGCTCGGGCGGTCGACATAGTCGAATTTCTTGCGCATCTGTTTGATGGTGCGCGGGTCGCCGTACACCGGAATATGCTCCTGCTGCATGGTGCTGAAGCGCCGTACATCGTCGAAGCCGTAAATATGGTCGGCATGCGGGTGGGTCAGGAATACTGCGTCCACGCGTTCGACCCCGAAGCTCAGGACCTGGTCGCGGAAATCGGGCGGTGTGTCGACCACGATGTGCTGGTTTGCGGCAACCACATAGAGGGAACTGCGCCGCCGCCGGTTGCGCAGGTCGGAGGATGTACAGACCGCGCAGGAGCATCCAATCATTGGAACTCCGTGTGAGGTGCCGGTGCCTAGGAAGGTAAATTTCATGGGATTCAGATAAGGGCTGTGCAATGGCGGACGATGGCGGCGGATCGCGGAAAAATGATGTCGAAGCGTTCGGGCAGGTCCGGGTGCTCGGCGGGATCGAGGTCGGGTTTATACGGTACGTTCCGGAGCAGCAGGTATTTGCCGGAATATTCCTGCAGCAGGCCGGCGAATTCGATCACCTTTCCATCCTGGAGCATTTCAACGACGACCTGTTTGCTGAGATATTTTTCCAGGACGGGTTCATAGGCATTCGGAACGGTGTCGAGCAGCGTATTTCCGATTTCGCCGGCGCGTTTGTCGGCGCCGCTCACTTTGCCCATCGGGGTGCTCTTTTTCATGCTGCCGATCACCAGGCTGATGGACTGGGAAACGGCATCGCGCAGGGTGTTGAAGACGTTCCAGCACGAGCGGCGGAACCGGCGGAGGATGGACGGGTTGGCAATCCGTTTGATCTCTTTCTGCCACTTTTTGTATTCCGGGGTTCCGGATTTCGGCGGGGGCTGGATAATCTTTTTGATGCCGTCGATTTCCGGGGTGTAGAGGACATAGCTGGCTTTCCGGATTCCGCTTTCGTCTTTTTCCGGATGCTCAAAAACGAGCTCCAGCGTTTTGGGATAGGCAATAAAATTGCCCCAGAGCCACTTGCCCGACTGCATGAGAATCATGACCGGTTCGTGGTTGAAATATTTCAGGCAGCGGTCGCGTTGCCGGCGCGTGGCAATGGCCGTGATGGTGGCCGCAAGAAACAGCAGTGCCATGGGCAGCCAGAATTCGAGCATATTTTTCCCCTTATAAAAAAACGTGATGCAGTCGGTAAACTACACCACGCAATACACGGAACCGCCTGAAAATGAAAGCCCCGTTTGAACCGGTCAAACGGGGACCTTGTTATGCCGCATGCTCTTGTTCGTAGAAATGTGCGTCACGCCAGCACAGCGGCAGCATTTCCCCCGACGGAAATACCAGTTCCGTTTTGAGGAAGTTTTCGGGACGCTGAATGATATCCCCCGCATGGGATCGCGCACGAATCGTGGGCGAATTCGGGTTGATGACATCCGGCAGGTCGATCACCTCGACCAGGTCCCCGGTTGGAGCATGTTTCAGGAACATTGTAACCTCCTGGTTTGGGTTGCATCATCTCATTCTTTCACAACGTTCGACCACGCCGGTTTGAAAGAGTTCATTCCCGAGGTTGCAATATAGTTTGTGAATTAAAGGGATTAAGCCCCCGGGCCCGTCAGGCCTGCGCTGCGGTCTCGTTTCCGGCCTTTTTCATCATAAACCACTGCATCGGCAGGCCGAGCGAGGCACTCACCAAACCGCGGCCCACAAAGAACATGCAGATGACGCCGATGGTGAACGAGGCCACAATCAGGCGCCCGATGCTGCGGAAGCCGAAGCCGTTGATGAATCCGGCGGCAATCGAGGAGACAATCATACCGCAGGTGAGCAGCAGGTTTAAGAAGGTGTCATACACCAGATGACCGACCGTATAGGAAGAGCTCTGCGCTTCCACCGGATCGATGCCGAAGAAGCCGGCCACCAGATTCAGCGCGCCGAAGATGGTGGTGAGCAGCAGCAGGGTGATCATCACATAGCCGCTGGCAAACAGGAATGCCGCAAACTTGGTGCGCTTCTGAATGGTGCGCGAAAGAAACAGCTTTCGGCCATGGGTCATGAAGGCGCGCATCACGCCGTAGGCCCAGCGCATCTGCTGCTTGAACAGGTCGCCCGGGGTGTAGGGGACTTCGCAGCGGATCCGCAGGTCATCCACATAGGCAATGCGCTTGCCGGCCGTAATCACGCGAAGGGAATAGTCCACATCTTCCGTCAATGCGCCCATGGTCCATCCGCCCTGCTCCTCGAGATAGCTTTTTTTAACCAGCTCGCCCGAACCGCAGAATACACACTGGTTTGTGGCGGCTTTCAGGAACGGAAGAATGACCGAGTGAATGATGTTCACAATCCCGGTACCCATCAGGGTGCTGTGGTTGTTGTGAACATTAATGATCCGCCAGGCCGCCTGGGCACCTGCGAGTTCCGGATTCTTGATGACCGGAACCACCAGGCGTTTCAGGAAATCGCGTTTCGGCAGAAAGTCGGAATCGAGAATCAGCAGGTAATCGCCTTTGGCTTTCGGCAGCATCACATTCAGGTTGCCGGGTTTGAAGCCGATGTTTTCGCCGCGGCGGCTGATTTCCAGGCGCGGGTTGGCGGCGGCAAAGGCATCGATCTGTGCGGAAATTTCCGGATCGTTGGAATCGTCGCCCAGCATGATCTGCAGTTTTTCCTGCGGATAGTCAAAGTCGAGGCAGCGCGCGGCGCAGTTCAGGGCGGCCAGTTCATTGTAGGTTGGAATCTGGACCGT
>JBFJYX010000167.1:0-6750 GCA_041622415.1 Pontiella sp. | reverse complement strand
TGCGGGTCCGGTTCCAACATGCGCCGCGCGAAATCCTCATCGTTCACAAACAGCCATTTAAGCCGGAAAACGCGAATATAAAAAACCGGGCCGTATGCGGCCATCCCCCGCCGCAGGCAGGCATCCAGCGGATCGATCAGCTTGAATGCCCGGGGATTCCGCAGGTATGCCGACAGGATCGACAGCAGCAGCCGTAATAGATCAAACAGGTTTGTTGTCGGAATCGCTTTATTTTCTGCCATGGCCCTTTCCTCCGCACCAACCAAAGGCCTTGGTTGTCAACGCATTCCCGTAAAGAGTCAAGATTCCATGGTTATTTTATAAGCGCCCATATTTAGACAGAAAGATTAATGTTTTATACATGTACTTTTCATCTATCTTTTGCGTCCTATATTATTTTATTACCTCTTGCATATTTTCCGCCATACATGCTAGTTCCCCCTCGGTAATAGCGAAGGACTGCAGCTGCAAAGCGAACCTCAACCCGTGCGGTGTCATATGGCGGAAAAAAAGAATGCGCAGCAATCGAAGCCGGAGAAAGACTGGCACAAACGCTGGACCCCGCTGGCCGTGCTGGCGCTGCTGCGGTTCCGCAACCAGTACCGGGAAGACAACCTTTACAATACCAATGAGCTTCCTCCCCTGAAAGGGCGGCCGGGCCCGGTCGCGGCGGCACCGGACCACCGGACGCCCAACGGCGCGGGCAATGATCCCGACCATCCCGACATGGGACAGACCGGCATGCGCTTCGGGCGCAACTTTGAGCTGAAGCATACCTATCCCGACCCCGAAAACCTGATGAACCCCAATCCGCGTACCGTCAGCCGCGAACTGTTGACGCGCGGCGAAAAAATGGTCGAGGTTCCGGCGCTCAATATGTTTGCGGCGGCCTGGATCCAGTTCATGGTCCACGGCTGGTTTGCTCACGGCGCACTTCCGAAATCCGATACGGCCGAGCCGCTCACGGTCCCGATTGACGATGAAGGCGATGACTGGCCGGCGGATCATCCGAAGCCCGAACCCGGGGCCTGGGATAACGACCAGCCCGAAAAGCACCGCCCGCTCCACGTGAAAGCAACGCCGGTCGATCCGAGCCGGAATCCGGCGGCGGACGATGCGCCGCCCACCTTCGTGAATACCGTCTCCCACTGGTGGGACGGCTCCCAGATTTACGGCAGCACCGCGGAGCGGCTGGCGGCGCTGCGGGCCGGCACCGGCGGAAAATTGAAAATGGATGAAACCGATCCCGAGCGGCTGCCGCTCGATCCCGACCTGACGGGAACCCGCGCCGGGGAAGAGGGCATCGACCTGACGGGATTCAACGATAACTACTGGGTCGGCCTGAGCCTGCTGCACACCCTCTTTGTACGCGAGCACAACCATATCTGCGCCGAACTGGCGAAAGAATATCCCGACAAAGCCGATGACGACGAATGGCTCTTCAACCGCGCCCGGCTGATCAATGCCGCCATCATGGCAAAGATCCACACGGTGGAATGGACGCCGGGCATCCTCAGCACCACCGCCCTCGATATTTCCATGCACGCGAACTGGTTCGGCATTAAACGGGACAGGCGGCTGTTTTACCGCCTGCTCGGGCGCGTGCTCCATTACATCTATTATCCCGTTCTCAAGCTGATCGCCCGCAAGCGCTACGACCGGGACTACCCCAACTGGCTCGAAGGCTATCACGGCATTCCCGAAACCGAAGCCGAGCACCATGCCGCCGAATATGCCCTCACCGAAGAGTTTGTCTCCGTCTATCGCCTGCATCCGCTCATTCCGGACGAGTTCGACTTCCGCGCGGCGGATTCCGGCCAGACCCTGGCCGTCAAAAACCTGGATGAGGTATCCGGGCGTCGAACGCGCACTCTGACCCGTGAGCTGCCGATGCGCGATCTGATGTATTCCTTCGGCACGCTGCATCCCGGAGCCATTCAGCTGTTCAACTATCCGCGCTTCCTGCAGAACCTGCGCCGCGACAACGGCGAGCGGCTGGACCTCGGGGCCGTGGATATCCTGCGCGACCGCGAACGCGGGGTCCCGCGCTACAACCGGTTCCGTGAACTGCTCGGCATGCCGCGCTGCGAAACCTTCGAGGCCATCACCTCCCGGCCGGAATGGGCCGCAAAACTGCGCGAGGTCTATGACAATGAGGTGGACCGGGTCGATCTCATGATCGGTATGCTGGCCGAAACACCGCCGGACGGGTTCGGATTCAGCGATACCGCTTTCCGTATCTTTATCCTCATGGCCTCCCGCCGCCTGAAAAGCGACCGCTTCTTCACCACCGACTACAATGCGGAGACCTACACCCGCTGGGGATTGGATTATATCGAGGCCCAAACCATGAAGAGCGTCATCGCGCGCCATTTCCAAACCCTGGAAAACCGGATCCCGGCGAATGCTTTCACTCCATGGAAACAGAACGGATAGCAGCTAAACCAAAGAGGTGAACCATGCCGAAAATTACAAACTGGGGTACGAGCATTGAATCCAACCCCGCCGTCATCACAGAGGCCGGCAGCATCGACGATATCGTTGCCGTCATGAAGGACAAAGAAACCTATCCTTCCCCCGTCCGCGCCATCGGCTCCAACCACTCCACCACCCGCTGCGGCGTGGCCGACAGCGGAACCGTCCTGCTCATGAAAAGGATGAACCGGATCATTGAAATCGATACCGAAAAGATGACGGTGACCGCCGAACCCGGCGCCATGTACATCGATGTGGCCTACGCCCTGCGCGAAAAGGGGCTGCAGTTTTACGTCAATGTCGAGCTGGGCAACCTCAGCCTCGGCAGCGCCTGCTGCGGCGGAACCAAAGATGCCTCGATGCCCGGCGAATTCGGGCAGGTCTGCTCCTATGCGATCGCCTTCAAACTCGTGCTGCCCGACGGCTCGATCCGCATCGTGGATGAATCGGAGCCGGAGCTGCTGCAGCTGACCCGCTCCTCCTACGGCCTGTTCGGCGTGGTGGCGGAAGTCACCTTTAAAGTCCGCAAACACGTCGGCATGCGCACGCATCATAAAAGCTACCGCATCGACGACTTCGCCCGCGAGCTGCCCGCCATCATTGCGCGCGGCGAATCGATGATGCTCTACCTCTTCCCCTTCCGGAATAAAGTGACCGTCGAGTTCCGCGAATACACGGATATCAGCGAAACGTCCAAACGCTGGATCTGGCGGCTGCGCAACTGGGTCTGGAAAACGATGGCGCCGACCGTCGGCTACATCCTCGTCAAAATCATACCGTTCAAAGGCCTCCGCTATGCGCTGGTCGACGGCTTCAATGCCATCCTCGCGTTCATGCTGAACAACCTCGTCCGCGGCTCGGCCACCAGCGCCGCCGACCAGATTATCCGCTATCCGGAAACCTCGGGCATCAGCCGCTACACCTTCAGTATCTGGGCCTTTCAGGAGGAAAATTATCCCGAGATCGTGAAAAAATATTTCACCTTCTGCCGCGACTACTACAAAAAGACCGGCTACCGCTGCAACATGCTCAACGTCGGATACCGCATCTTTACCGACACGAGCTCGCTCTTCTCCTACTCCTATCACGGCAACGTCATGACCCTCGACCCCGTGTCCACCGGCAACCCCGGATGGCTCGAATTCATCGATGCCTACAATGCGTTCTGCAGCGAGCTCGGCGGTATTCCGCTCTTCAACCAGACGCGCGCCATCCGGCCCGATCAGGCGCAGAAGGCCTTCGGCGAGCAGCTCACCCGATTCAACGACGCCCGTAAAACCTTCGACCCCGACGACCGGTTGCTGAACGCCTATTTCCGGGCGCAGCTCGGCCTGGCCCCGGCATAAAAAAGGAGTCCGCCATGTACCGCGCGTATCAATGGTTCCGCATTCTCGTCGGCGTCGGCCTCGTGGCCAACCTGATCTTTGCCCTGCCCGCCTTCCTGGCCCCGCGGCTGCTGGAGCAGATGTTCGAGGTCGGTACCGCCCAGCCCACCGGCTGGCTGCGTAATGTCGGCATCTTGCTGATCATCCTCAGCTCCACCTATGTTGCCGTTATCCTCGACCCCTTCCGCTATATCATCGTCAGCGTCATTATCGTGCTGGGGCGTTTTTCCGCCGGGCTCTTTTTCGTGGCGCTGCTGCTTGCGGGCGACTACCCCACGGGTTTCCGCGCGCTGGCCGTCACCGACCTGGCCCTCTCGCTGCCGCAGGCCGCCCTGCTGATCCTGGCGCTCGGCGACGGCGACCCGCGGGCCGAAGGAGACGCCGCATGAGCTTTGCGCCGCCAGGCATCCGCCAAACGCGGCGCTGGGGCCGGAGCATCCTCCTGCTCACGCTGGGCTTTGTGCTCGGGGGCGGCGGACTGCTGGCCCTGGTGAACCGCTATGCCCCCAACCGGCCGGACGAGTTCGACGATCCGCTGCTGCATTATTACCACGGCTCCTACGGCAGCGACATTGAGAACGGACTGCCCTACCGGATCGTCATCGCTCTGCCGCGCCTGTTTCCCGAATACCTCCCCGCCGGTGCACCGCAGGATCTCACCGCCTTCGGCTTTATCCCGCGCGCGGATCACCCGCTGCCCATCGGCATTTCGAAACGCCGGCAGTTTATCGATAAAATCGGGCTCAACTGCGCCGCCTGCCACACCGGGGTGGTCGAAATCGAACCCGGGCAGCCGCCGCTGATCCTGCCCGGCATGCCCGCCAACACCCTCAACCTGCAGGATTTTTTTGTCTTCCTTTTCACCTGCGCCGGCGACTGGCGTTTCACGGCCGAACACCTGCTGCCGGAAATGGAAAAGGACGGTCCGCTGAACCTGCTGGATAAACTGATCTACCGGCAGGCGATTCCCCTTTTCCAGGGGGCGCTGCTCGCCCGCAAGGCCAAGCTGGATTTCCTCATCCATCCCGACCATCCGCGGTTCGGTCCCGGCCGGGTGGATACCTTCAACAGTTTTAAGTTCGATCAGTTTGCCCGGTGGTACCACGGCACGGAGATCGGAACCGACGAGCTCTATGGCATCGTCGACTTTCCCGCCGTCTGGAACCAGGCCGACCGCGACGGACTGTGGCTGCATTGGGACGGTAACAACAGCTACGTCTACGAGCGGAACTTCAGCGCGGCTATCGCTTCCGGCGCCACGCCGCAGAACGTGGATATTCCGCGCATGGACCGCATGAACGACTGGCTGCAAACCCTGCCGCCGCCCGAATACCCCTTCCCGGTCGACCCGGCTCTGCTGCCGCTCGGCAAACAACTCTACAACCGGCTCTGCTTCGACTGCCACGACTTCAAGGGCAGACAGGTCGGCACCGTGGTGGACATCGCCGAGATCGGAACGGACCCTTACCGCCTGCAAAGCTACACCGATTTCCTGCGCCAAACCCAGCAGGCCTATACCGCAGCCTATCCGTGGAAATTCACCCATTTCCGGAAAACCAACGGCTATGCGAACCAGCCGCTCGACGGTATCTGGGCGCGCGCACCCTATCTGCACAACGGCGCCGTCCCGACCCTGCAGGATCTGCTCGAACCGGAAGGGCGGCGCCCGCAGGTGTTCACCCGCGGTGCAATCCGGTTCGACCAGGAGCGCGTCGGGTTCATCTATGAATCCCTCACGCCGGACGGCGATGGCTACCGGACCGAATCCGGTGCCGCCTATGCGGGACCGCTGTGGGTTTTCGACACCCGTGAAACCGGCAACTCCAACCGGGGCCATACCGGCGCCGCCTACGGCACCACCCTTTCCCCCGCCGAAAAAACCGCCCTCATCGAATACCTGAAAACCCTCTGACCATGATGCTGCTTATTTCCATTTCGGCCCTGCTTATCGGATGCTGGGTGGTATCGTTTCTGATCGAAGCGGTGCGCTCGATTCCCCATACGCCCGTCTCGCCCGCCTGGGCCAAACACCTGGCGTTTAATTTTATCGAGGTGAACGGCGTGCGCATGCGCTTTCTGAAAACCGGCAACGGCCCGCCGCTGGTGCTGCTGCATACCCTTCGTACCCAGCTCGACATTTTCCAGCATATCATCCCCGCACTGGCCGAAGATTTTACGGTCTATGCCGTTGATTATCCCGGGCACGGCTATTCCGACATTCCCCGGACCGACTATGACCCGCGTTTCTTCATTCATCAGACCGAAGCCTGGCTCGCCGCCATGCAGATCGAAAATGCCCTGCTCGTCGGCGAATCGATCGGCGGGGCCATCGGTCTCGAACTGCTCGCCCGCAATCATCCGCGCGTCCGCAGCGTGGTGGCGATTAATTCCTACGACTACGGTCGGGGCAGAGGCATTATGCGCGGTTCGCTGCCGTCCCGCATCGTTTTCGGGTTGAGCCCCGTCCCGCTGGTCGGAGCCATGGTCTGGCGCTGCCGATGGTTCGGCGCGTTCAAAACGCTGCTGAAAGGCAGTGTACATAAACCCTCCGCACTGCCGCCTGACCTCGTGCAGGAAATGCATTTCGTCGGAAACCGGCCCGGACATTACCGGGCCTTCATGTCGCTGATCGACCACTTCGCCGAATGGGAAGCACTGCGCAGGGTTTATCCCTCCATCACCAAACCGGTCACGCTGCTCTACGGCGAGTTCGACTGGTCAACGCCCGCCGAGCGCGCTGCCGCCTTCAACCTGATTCCGGGCGCTGAACGGGTTACCGTCCCGGAAGCCGGCCATCTCCTGTCGCTGGAAAAACCGGCCGCCGTCATCCGCGAAATCCGGAAAGCCGCCGCAATGAAACACTGAACTCCGGCACCGGAGGGTCACGATC
>JBFJYX010000166.1:0-6783 GCA_041622415.1 Pontiella sp. | reverse complement strand
TGGTCCGAAGTCCGGCTGGCGGATATCCGGGCGGATAAAGCCGGCGATACCGTGACCGTCTACGGCCGGGTTTCCAAGGTCTGGAAACCGCAGTCGGGATCCAAAGCGCCGCATAAAGTGGTGCTGGAAGATCCGGGTGGCCGGCTGGCGGTGATCCACTGGCTGGACGAACCGCCGGCGCTCAAGCCCGGAGATGTTGTGGAAGTCACCGGCCGGGTTCAGGTTTATGACGGAGAGGTGGAGCTGCGGGTGTATGATGAATCATCCATTCAGCTGCAGGGGGTGCCGGATATTCCGCCGGTCGAACTTTCGATCGGGGACATTACGCCTGCGATGGAAGAGCGGATGGTCATTGCCGAAGGCGTGCTGGGGGTGCCGCGCTCGATTCCCGGCGGGGTTGTTTATCCGCTCGCCGATGCGACCGGCGAGGTTGCGCTGCTGCTGTGGGATAAACAGGTTTCCGGCGAGGAACGCGATGTGCTCGATGAAGGGGTCCGGGTACGTGTGGAGGCGCCGGTGAGCGTTTTCCAGGGACGGCTGGAGCTGGTGCCGAAAGACGTGGGCGGGTTTCAGGTGCTGGACTGATCCAGGTATTCCGCCTGCACCCAGGCCAGGACATCCGCCTTCGAGTGGAAGCGCTGTTCCATCTGTCCGTCGTAGGCCTCTTTCAGAATCCGGCCCACCAGTTTTCCTTCCCGAATGCCGAGATCCAGCAGGTCCCTTCCGGTAATCAACGGTTTCGGCAGGATCGGCTCATCCGCCATCTTTTCCTGATAGGCCCGCACAAAATCATAGTTTTCCAGTAAGCGGTGGGAGCCGAGGCAATCCAGCCGGTGCAGCGCCATCTCCAGCTCAAAGGTGTCCGACCCGATCATTTTCCGCAGGGTCGACGCCTTCATCTTCTGCACATCCATAAAGCGCATATGCCCGGCCACGGCCGTGATGATATGCTTCTTTTCCACATTCGGAAATTTCAGGCGGATGAGGATCTCTTCGGCCATGCGGGCACTGACGGCGGCGTGTCCGTCGAACCGGATACGGTTTTGGCCGTCCGCCCCGGGGCCGAAGGACGCGGTTGCCGGTTTGCCCACATCATGCAGCAGCACGGTATAGGCCAGCTCGCGGGCGGTATAGGCGGCCTGCACCGCCGGGAAAGTCTGCTCCTCCGGTGGGGCAGACTTTCCAGTCTGCCCATCCAGGGTGAGCGTCCCGCAGCCCAGCCGGTAACCGATCTCTGGCAGTCCGGCCCTGGCGGGATTGTCGGCAATATATGTCGTAAATTTTTCGTAGTACGTCATGTTGCGGATTATGTGGTCAAACGATTCATCCATCCATAACGATCCGCGTCGCTTCAGGTGCTTGTTTATTTCCCGCGCAGAAAAACCTTTGATGGATTTCATGACCGCTGAAAGGGAGTGTTCGGAGCGGGGCCGGAGGATCAGGTGTACATGGTTGGGCATGACAACATAGGGGCCCAGTTGATACCGATCCCCGTCAAAATGCAACAGGGTCTGTTCAACGAGTGCGGACAGTTCCGGTTTTTTGAGCAGGCAGGTTCCGTGTCCCTGATCGAGCCACTCCTGCTGCTTTTTCCGGTAACGACGCGACGCTTCGCTGAGCACTGGTTCGGAGCTAGGGTCGGGCAGGGTGTTTTTCCAGATCTCCAGTTCTTCCTTCCACTGGAGCAACTTTGGTTTGGCTATAGCGTCGGCCAACCGGAAGGTAACAAAATAGATGCGGTTCTCCTGTTCCCAGTGGGGCAGCCTCCGGTGCGAAGTGTGTAATGCCGGGGACGACTCGACCGGTCGGAAGGGGTTTTGGGCAAGCTCCTCATCCGGATGAGCAGACTGGAAAGTCTGCTCCACAGGGGCGGCCGGTTGGTTCATGGCGTCGAGCATCAGGCAGGTGTGCTCAAAGACATCGCCTTCGGGATGGAACTGAGGCGGTTGCTGCTGTCCAATCATGGGAAGAAGTTCGGGCAGGATATGCTCGAGCAGGCCGAGGGTGTGCAGGTGTTTGAGTGCGGTTCCGGGCCGGGGGCTTTCGGTGAGGGTGCGCGTCAGTTCCTGTTCGATGCGTTCGGCACTGATTTTTTTGATCAGCGGGGCCATTGCCTGAATGGCGGCTTCTGTCTCGGGGGCGAGCGTAAACTGGAGGGTGTGTACAAAGCGGACGGCGCGGAGCATGCGCAGGTGGTCTTCCCGGAACCGTTCGGTTGGATTGCCGATGGCTGCGATGCGCTTTTTTTTCAGGTCCTTCCGGCCGTCTACATAGTCATAGAGCTGTTCGCTGACGGGATCAAAAAACATGCCGTTAATCGTGAAGTCGCGCCGCAGGGCATCCTCTTTGGCGGCGGCAAATTTAATGGATTCCGGATGGCGGCCGTCGAGGGTGCCGACCTCTTCGCGGAAGGTGGCCACCTCCACGGTTTCGCCGCGGTCGATGACCGCAATCACGCCGAAGGCCTTGCCGATGGGAATCGTTTTGGGAAAGAGGGCCTCGACTTCGTCGGGCAGGGCATCGGTGGCCACGTCATAGTCTTTGGGCACGCGGCCGAGCATTTCATCGCGCACACAGCCCCCGGCGAACAGGGCCATATAGCCCCCGGCCTGAAGGGTTTGAACGACACTTGTCGCAACTTCTTTCTGTGTGACTATTTTTTCCATAAAATCTTTCGCCGCAAATGGAATGAACTATAGTTGCCCCATAGTGTCGAAGGAACCATTAATAATAGGAATCCTCGTATGAAAAAAATCCGGTTTGCTTTTTTGTTCTCTTTACTCTCCCTGGTCTCGGCCTTCGCCCAGTTCGGCGACCCCTTTACCGTCACGGTAACCCCCGCCGAAGACCGGGTGCACATCGAGGTCACCGTTCCCGACGCCCACTATTTATATGCCGAAAACTTTACGGTCACCGATGCCCTCGGTAATCAACAGGAGGCGGTGACGCTGCCGCCCACCAAAAGCATCACCGATCCGAATTCCGGCAAACCGAAACCGGTCTATGATGTATCGTTTGAAGCGGAATTCAAATGGATGCCGAAAGACGGCGGCGCGGCCGCGGTGCACGTGAAATACTGGGGCTGCAACGACGAGGTCTGCTTTATTCCCCAGACTAAAGTGGTTGAGCTTGAAGTGCCGGCCGGTGCCGCGGTGACCGCTCCTGCGGAAACCGCCGGGCCGGGGGACCTTTCCAGCGACTGGAAAGCGGAGCTCGAAAATTTCAACATTCAGGCGATGCATTCGGGCGGTTTGAACGCCGAGCAGTTTTTAGACTTTCTGGATCAGTCCGAAACGACTGTTACCGATGCCCAGTCGGAGCCGAGCGCATTCAAACTGTTCGTCAACGATCCAGTGGCTTTTGTGCGGGAGTCGGGGCTGCTGCTGACGATTCTGTTTATTCTGGTGGGCGGCCTGGCGCTGAACCTGACGCCCTGCGTGCTGCCGATGATTCCGATCAACCTGGCGATTATCGGGGCCGGTGCGCAGGCCGGTTCGAAGGGGCGCGGTTTTGCGCTGGGTGCGGTTTACGGTCTGGGCATTGCGCTGGTTTACGGCCTGCTCGGTGTGATTGTGGTGCTGACCGGTTCGCAGTTCGGGACGATTCAGGCCAACCCCTGGTTCAATCTGGTGATTGCGGCGATTTTTGTGGTGCTCGCCCTCGCGATGTTTGATGTGTTCCATATCGATTTTTCCCGTTTCCAGTCCAGGCTCGGCGGCGGAGAGCATAAGCAGGGCAGTTTTATTGTCGCCCTTTCGATGGGGTCCGTGGCTGCCCTGCTGGCCGGGGCCTGCGTGGCGCCGGTGGTGATTGCCGTGCTGCTGCTGGCGACGAATATTTATGAAGCCAATCCGGCGGGCGGGCTGGCGCTGCCCTTTATCCTCGGCATCGGCATGGCACTGCCGTGGCCCTTTGCCGGCGGCGGGCTTTCGTGCCTTCCAAAGCCTGGAAAGTGGATGGAGTACGTTAAATACGCCTTCGGCATCGGCATCATCTTTTTTGCGCTGTACTACGGTCACCTGAGCTACCGGGCCTTTAATCCGGCGGAAGTCGTCGGCGGTATTGACGGCCGGACCAACGCAGGTTTTGCCGAAGCCCTGGCGGAAGCCGTGAAAAGCGATACGCCGGTGGTCCTCGATTTTACGGCGAGCTGGTGCAAGAACTGCGCGGTGATGGAGAAGACCACCTTCAAGGATGAAATGGTCAAAGCTGAACTCGAAAACTACCGGTTTCTGAAATATGTGGCTGAGGATCCGGACAATCCGAATACCAAAGCCGTGATGCAGCACTTCGGTGCGCAGGGGCTGCCGACGCTGATCGTGCTGCAGCCGAAATAGCGGCACGGCGCCGGCCGAAAGCCCGTCCCGATCAGATAAATTCCAGGGGCTGGAAGCTTTTCAGCAGCACGGGCTTTGCGTCGATGCCCATATGCTTTTCAAGCAGGGTGGCGTAGACGGAGCGGTAGTCGGTCGTGTGGGCGAGGTCGCCCTTGATCAGCTGGTCCGGGGCCATGCCGGGCCGCTTGCCGTAGAATCCGCCTTTCACTGGACCGCCCATCACAAAGAGCGGTGCCGCGACCCCGTGGTCGGTTCCGCCGGAGGCATTCTCTTTTACGCGGCGGCCGAATTCGGAATAGACCATCACGACGACGCGGCGGTTTTGGCCGGTGTTTTCCAGTTCGCGATCAAATTCGAGCAGGGCGTCGCCGACCTCTTTCAGCAGCTGGGCGTGGGCGCCGGCCTGGTTGGTGTGGGTGTCGAATCCGCCGCGGGAGAGATAGTAGACTTTCGAGGGCATGCCGCCGCGAATGAGCTGGCTGACCACTTTGAGTTCCTGTCCGAACCGGGTGCCGGGGAACGCGCGTCCGGGTTTGACCTTCTTCAGGATTGCGTCGATCTGCCGGGCGCTGAGGTCGGCCTCGGTGGCGGTTTTTTCGAGGAAGGCGAGGGGATTCGAAGCTCCGGCCGCCGGAGCGTTTCCGCCGCCGGTCAGGCTGCCGATGGAATCGCCGGCGACGGGTTCGTCGTCATCGATGCCCATCATATCCATCATCATATCGGGATTGCCGCGTGCTTTTTTGACGCTGAGCTGGCGCGGATCGCTGAAGGTGACGCCGGCGGGATTGGCGGCGGCGAAGGCCTGGGGATTCTGTTTGCCGATGGTGAGGCCGACGCTGGCGGGCTGTGCGGCGCAGTAGGTGTCGAAGTAGCGGCCGATCCATCCGTGGCGTTCGACCTGATCGGCGTCGGAGCCGGTATGCCAGATTTCGGTGGAGCGGAAGTGGGAGCGGTTGGGGTTGGGGTAACCCACGCCTTCCACCACGGCGAGGCGGCCCGCGTCGTAAAGGGCCATCATGCCGGCGAGGTTTTGATGCAGGCCGGTGGTGTCGTTGATGCGAATGGTGTCGGCGGGTTTGATGGCCAGTTTGGGGCGGGCGGCGTAGTAGTGATCGTTTTGGATGGGGACCACGGTGTTGAGTCCGTCGTTGCCGCCGGCGAGCTGGATGACGACCAGAACGGGTTCGGCTTCGGAGCCGGTGCCGGCAAAGAGATCGGGTGCGGCCAGGCCGATGGTTCCGCCCCAGGCGGTGGTGTAGATAAATTCGCGTCTTTTCATGGTACTGCTCCTACGTAAGCTGATATTGCGGGGTACTCATCATGACATGCAGGATATTGCGCACATCGGAGTCTGTCCAGTCGCCGACGGGTTTCTGGGTGCTGAAAAATTCGTCGAATTTCCGGCGGTCGTCGCTGGAGAGGACGGTTTGGAAAATGACCTGCTCGAGGTGGCCGCGGGCTTCTTCGAGGCTGGTGCGTTTGTCCCACGGCAGCACATCGGCGGTGTCGACCCTGTAGCTGCCCTGCAGGCGCATGCGCTGTCCTTCGCGGGGCTGTTGCCGTTTGCGCTGGTTGATGAGCTGGTTGGCAAGGTTGTAGCGGGCGGTGAGCGAAGAGGTGGTGATCCAGGCGTACCCTCCGTCCCAGCCTTTGACATTGGGGGGAGAAAAGAGTTCCTGCCCGAGGGTGCGCATGGCGTTGATGCAGAGGTTGGCGTCGGGTTGGTCGATACCCAATGCGATGCACGAGCCGACGAGCCACTGGGCCGGACTTTTGATCTGTGTGCGCCGGATATCCGGATCATAAAAACGAGCGGAGGTGAAGATGGCGGTGAGCAGCGGTTTGAGTTCGTAGTGGCTGTCGCGGAAGAGCCGGGCCAGTTCATCGACGGTTTCGGTATCCGGATCTGATCCGGCGAAAAAGTTCCAGAGTTTGGAAACCAGAAACCTGGACGCCTGCTCCTGTTCGAGGATGATGCGGATAATGTCGTGGCCGTCCAGCGGGCCGGTGTGTCCGAAGAAGGTTTTTGTGCCGCGGTCGTGCGTGCGGGGATTGTCGAAGAAGGCGTAGCGCGAGGTGTGGACCTGCCAGCCGGTGAAGGCGCGGGCGGCGGCTTTGATGTCGTCCTCGGTGTAGTGTCCTTCGCCGAGGGTGAAGAGTTCCATCAGTTCGCGGGCATAGTTTTCGTTCGGGGCGCCGGCTTTGGAGCGGGTGTTGTCGAGGTAGACGAGCATGGCGGGATCCTGCGAGACGGCGGTGATGAGCGCCTGCCAGCTGCCGAAGGCGTGCTCGCGGAAGGTGCGGTTCTGGAGGTACATCATATAGGGCACTTTGACTTTGCGGATGCCGGTGGCAAAGTGGCCGTGCCAGAAGAGCGCCATTTTTTCCTGCAGGGGGCAGGGGGAGTTGATCATCCGCTCGATCCACCAGCCGGTGAGCTGGCGGC
>JBFJYX010000165.1:0-6867 GCA_041622415.1 Pontiella sp. | reverse complement strand
TCAACCTTGCCCCGCACCGCCTGAGCAAACCGATCCGGCCCGACTGGTTTTTCGACAAGGAAAAATACGGCGGCATCCTGACCGATATCGGCTCGCATCAGTTTGAACAGTTCCTGCATTACACCGGAGCCAAGGATGCGAAGGTCAATTTTGCGCGCGTTGAAAACTTCAACCATCCGGATACGCCGGGGTTGGAGGATTTCGGCGAAGCGTCGCTCACCGCCGATAACGGCGCGTCGTTCTACTGCCGCCTCGACTGGTTCACGCCGGACGGATCCGCCAGCTGGGGCGACGGCCGCACGTTCGTGGTCGGCACCGAAGGAACCATGGAGGTGCGCAAATATATGGATGTGGCGCGCGAAGCCCCGGCGAGTAAAATCTTTTTGGTGAACGGCGAAGAGGAACGGGAAATCCAATGCCTGGAAAATACCGGGTTCCCCTTCTTCGGGGAGCTGATTCTCGACTGCATCCACCGCACAGAAAACGCCATGTCACAGGCGCACGCCTTTAAGGCTGCTGAGCTTTCAATGAAAGCTCAGGCGATAGCAGACTCCCCCTCGTAGATGTGCGGCCGGCTCCGTTGTGCACGTACAGCCTACCGATCAACAAAACCGGAGCATTTTTAAACCTGGTAATACTGATCCCATCCCTTGCGGATGCTGTCCTTCAGCAGGCTGTTGGCGAATTTGTTATTGGTGATCTGTTTGGTTTTGCGGTCGAATTGAAATTCCCCGCCGAGGCGCTGGGCAATGCAGCCGAGCGTAAACATCTGGCAGAGCGGTCCGGCCACCGAGAATGGGGAGCGCGTCTGTTCATCGCCCCGCACGGCATGAATAAAGTTTTCATCGTGCTCGGAATGGCGGCCGTAATTCTTCGACACCCGGCCGTCCATCAGCATTTGTTTAAACTTTTCCAGCGGAACAATCTGCAGGGGGTCGCCGTGCGAAGCACCCGCAAAAATCAGGTCGTCGGAATAGATAATCTTGCCGGGTCTACTGAACGTCCGGCCGGCCATCTCCTCCGGCAGCGGCGCGGCATTGTCTTTACCGTCGTACCAGTTGATATCCATCGCGGGCATGCCGTTGCGTTCCGGAAACCGGAAGTTGATGGTGGATTTCAAGGGAAACACATAATCATTCCGCCCGACCAGTTTGGTTGCAGAAAAGGAGGACGGCAGGCCGAGCTCCAGGAACTCATGAACGGTATCCAGAATATGGGCCCCCCAGTCGCCGAAGCAGCCGGTTCCGAACTGGTGCCAGCCGCGCCAGTTGCCATAGTGCAGCTTGCCGCTGAACGCCACCGGCTTCGGAGTGCTGCCCAGCCACGTATCCCAGTCCAGCCCGTCGGGCCGTTGCTCATCCGTCGGGAAACCGCTCACCGCCCCCCACGGATGCCAGCGACGCCCGTTGTTCATCTGGGCATCCACGTGCGTGACGTTTTTAATGACGCCCGTCTCTTTCCAGAGTTTAAACTGAAAATAGTTCGCGCCGGAATGCCCCTGATTGCCCATCTGCGTCACCACGCCGTATTTTTTCTCGGCCTGCATCAGCAGTTCACACTCCTGGAAGGTGCGGGCCAGCGGCTTCTCCGTATAAACCGGTTTGCCCAGCATCATCGCCGCCATCGTGATCGGGAAATGACTGTGGTCCGGAACGCCGATAATGACAGCATCGATTTCATTCGCCATCTCATCGAACATTTTACGGAAGTCCCGATATTTTTTCGCTTTCGGAAATTCTGCGGCCGCTGCGGCCGGCGATCCCTCATGACTGCCCCAGCCGTAAACCCGCGCCCCGTCTTCGGCTCGGCCGGCGAGCGGCGAATCGCTTTCGATATCCACGTCGCACAAAGCCACAATATTGACGCCGTCAATGGCCGCGAAGGAACGTAAAATACTCCCGCCGCGCTGCCCAATCCCGATCGCCGCAAGATTCACCCGGTCATTCGGGCCGATTTTGCGTACTGAGCCGTCCGGCATGCGCGTCGCACAGGCGCTTAAAATTGAAAATCCACCCAGCGCCCCTCCGGCCGCCAGTGCGGAACGTCTCGAAATCAACATAGCACTCTCCTTCGCTGTCGCTTTGACCTGCTTTTCCTATGATTACCAAAACCTTTAGCAATTGAGTCTTGCATGCACAATCCCATTTTGTAACTTTTAATTACAAATGATTTTTATCCTGTCCGGTTCCCGGGTTCGGAACCGTTGTATGGATGAGCGATGCATACTGAATAAACGTCAGCCCCCCGGAGATTTAGCCCATGAAAAACCGACTCTTTACCCCGCTGGCTTTCGCGGCCCTGCTTTCCCTGGCGCACGCCGGCACGGTCTCTGACAGCCAACTGAACTATGTGGCCAATTACCGCGACCGCCAGCAACAGCCAAACCTGCCCGCTCCCGAAGCCCAACTGCTGAATACCGATGCGGAACCCGGCCTGACGGACGGTTTTTCCTCTCTCTTCAACGGGCATGATCTCACGGGCTGGGTCCGGAAAGGCGGCGCTCACCGCTTTGAGATTCAGGATGGCGTTCTGGTCGGAACCTGTGTTCCGGGCTCCCCCAATGCGTTCCTCTGCACTGAACAGGAGTTTACCGATTTTATCTTCACCTGCGAAATGAAATGGGAGGTCGACAGCAACTCCGGCATCATGTTCCGCGCACGCAGCAGAACGGATGATAAAGGCAAGGTTACCGTCTACGGCCCGCAGTGCGAGATGGAAGGCATTGAAAATAAACGCGGATGGTCCGGCGGTATCTACGGCGAAAAAGCCGGCGGCTGGTTTTATCCGCTCTGGCTCGAGGCCCACGAAGAGGTCCGCCAGGCCCTGAAAGCCGACCACTGGAACCGCATCACCATTCAGGCCGAGGGCGACACCGTTAAAACCTGGGTCAACGGCATTCCGGCGGCCCACTGGAACAACGCGGAATACCGAAAAGGCTTCTTCGGCCTGCAGGTGCACGCCGGCAAACAGGGAAAAGTCTGCTGGCGGAATATTAAACTGAAGGAACTCAAATGAAAAAATGCCTCATCATTCCCCTGCTCGCCGCACTGACCGCTTCCAGCCCCGCAGCAAAAGACAGCCCGGCCTATACCTCCATCGAAGAAGCAACCGCCGCGCACCCGAATTTTCCAATGGCTGGAGAATATCTTTCCCTCGACGGCAAAAACGCCATTCAGGCCTCTATGCTTTCCAACGGCTCATTTCTGGTCGCCCAATACCGGAAAGGGCTTCCGGGTGACGGCTGGGACCAGTCCGCCATCGAGTCCTCCATTCTTCCCGCGGACGATCTCAAAGCCCTGCTGGAGGATTTCCGGAAAGTGGAACGCACGTCTCCAACCCTTGGAAAACCGCAACCCGCCGACGCCCTCATCCGTTTCCCGGACGATCTCAGCAACGTCACCGCCGGCATTATGGCCGCCGGCGGAAAAACGCTGAAAGACCTCGGCTCATTCCATATGCACCTCGAATTCAAACTGCCGTTCAAACCCGGCGCAAACCCCGCCAGCCAGCACCGCGGCAACAGCGGCGTCTACATCTTCAACAACTATGAAATCCAGATTCTCGACTCCTTCGCCCTGGACTATGAACACCCCGAAAACAATGCGCTTCATCCCGAATCCGAAAACAAACAGTGGTGCGGCGCATTCTATAAAACCAAACTGCCCGACCTCAATATGAGCTATCCCCCGCTCCGCTGGCAGACCTACGACATCGACTTCACCGCCCCGGTATTTGACGGCGAGGCTAAAGTGAAAAACGCGCGCGTCACGGTCCGCCACAACGGGGTGCTGATCCACAACGACGTCGAGCTCACGGCCGGCACCGGAAGCGGTGCAAAAAAACCGCAGCTCGCCAAAGGGCCGGTCTTTTTCCAGAACCACGCCAACCCCGTCGTCTTCCGCAATGTCTGGGCCGCGGAACTCAAGGACTGATCCGCAACACGGGCGGCGTCAGCCCCTGATCACGCGTCATCCTTCAATCGTCACTTGTCACGCGCCACCGCAATCCCTACCCTTGCGGCATGTTTATTCTCAACAGCATAGCCCCGATTTTCCTGCTGATCCTGCTCGGCAAGGCGCTGCAGAAAACCGGATTCCTGCCGGAGGTTTTCTTCAAGAGCCTCAACCGGTTTGTCTTCTGGTTTTCACTGCCGGCACTGCTGATCAGCAGCATCAGCCGGGCGGAACTCGATTTCAGCACCATCTCGCGCATCGTCATCATTTTTTCCGTCGGAACGCTGGCGAGCCTGGCCTTCGCGTGGGGGATTTCAAAAATACTCAAATTGCCGGCGCCGGGCACCGGCGCTTTTATCCAGGGCGCCTTCCGAAGCAACGGCGCCTTCGTCGGTCTGCCGGTGATCATCTATACCCTCTCCGAACTCGATCCTCAGGCTGAAATGCTGGGCACGGTGGTGCTCGCCCCGGTGGTGGTCATCCTGAACATTCTCTCCGTCTCCGTATTGCTGCACTATGGAAAAGGAAAACACACCGCCGGCGACTCCATAGCCTCCTTCCTGCTGCAGATGGTTAAAAACCCGCTGATCATGTCGTGCGTGCTGGGTATTGCACTCAACCTGCTGCATCTCGAAATCCCCCTGTTCCTCAACCGCTCGCTCGAAGCCCTCGGCCGCGCCGCACTCCCGCTGATTCTTATGAGCATCGGGGCCAGCCTTGAAGTCGAACGGCTCCGAGGCGCAGCATCCCCCTCGCTGATTGCGGCGCTGATCAAGGTCATCCTCGCCCCCGCCATCGGATTCCTCATTGCCGGCTTCTTCGACCTCACCGTAACCGAAAAAATGATCGCCATTTTTTACCTCGGCTGCCCCACCGCCGGCATGTCCTACATCATGGCCGATGTCATGGGAGCCGATGCCACACTCGCCGCACGCATTATCGCCTTGAGCACCCTGCTTTCCGCGCTCACCCTTCCCGCCATCATTGCCATAGGACTTTGAATGATCCGTTTCGAAAACATCACCCTCAAGATCCAGCAGCAGACCCTGCTCGACGAAACCAGCCTGCATCTCAAACCCGGCGACAAGCTGGTGCTGCGCGGACCATCCGGCTGCGGAAAGAGTTCCCTGCTGAAAGCCGCCGTGGGTGCACTGCCCATCAATAGCGGCCGGATTCTCTTCGACGGCATTGAGCTCAATGCACAGAACGTCGCCGACATTCGAAGCCGCGTCAGCTTCATCGGTCAGGAACCCGTGCTCGGTGCAGAGCGCGTACTCGAAGCCCTCATGCTGCCCTTCCGCTACAAAGCCCACCGATCCCGGACCGTGACCGGAAAACAGATCGCCGAACTGCTCGAACGGCTCCGGCTCTCAACCGATATTCTCGACAAACCCAGCGCCCGCATCTCCGGCGGCGAAAAACAGCGCATCGCCATTGCCCGGGCCCTGCTGCTGGATAAATCCATCTTCATCGCCGACGAAATCACCTCCGCCCTCGACCCCGAAAGCAAAGAAGCCGTCATGGCTGAACTCTTCCGCCCGGGGATTACCGTTCTTTCGGTCTCCCACGACCCCGACTGGACGGAGGCCTGCACGCGCAGAATTAAAATCGAAAATCACCGCCTGGTGGAAAGCGGTGCTGAACAACAAACAACCTTAAACACTGCCGTCCCGGGAGAAGTCTCATGATTGTCGATATGGATATGATCTCGACCCTGTCGATGTTCGCCCTGCTGCTGATTCCCATCGGCATTTTCATCTACCTGCAAATGGGACTGGTGAAAGAGACGATCATCTCTGCTGTCCGCATGGCGGTCCAGCTGCTGCTGGTCGGGGTTTACCTCAAGTATATCTTCCGACTGAATAACGGTTGGGTGAACCTCGCCTGGGTGCTGGTCATGATGATAGCGGCCAACGCCAGTATCCTCGGAAAAACCGGCTTAAAACGCCGGCTCTTCTTCTGGCGCACTCTCGCCGGCATTGCCGCCAGCACATTCATCGTCAGCGGATGGTTTATCCTGGTCGCCATCCGCCCCGAACCGTTCTACGACGCCCGCTACATGGTTCCAATCATTGGAATGATTCTCGGCAACTGCCAGCGCAGCAATGTGATGAGCCTCGAACGGTTTTACAGCGGGATCCGCAAAAACGAACAGGAGTTCATGACCTACCTCATGCTCGGGGCCTCGCTCAACGAAGCCGTCCGCCCCTATCTGCGCACCGCGCTCAAAGCCACCGTCAACCCCTCCATCTCCACCATGGCCACCATGGGCATCGTCTCCCTGCCCGGTATGATGACCGGCCAAATCCTCGGCGGCGCCCTCCCGATGCCCGCCATCAAATACCAGATCGGCATCATGATCTGCATATTCACCGCCATGGTCATCGCCGCCGTCGTGAATATCCTGCTCAGCCTGCCCGTCGCCTTCGACGACCATCAACGGGTAAAACCTGAAATCTTCCAATAAGCCGCCAATTGGCGTCCGGAATCAATTCAACCTCTCATTTTTTCACACTTCGCGAAGTGTGAAATGGATATCCACCCTTTTGTTTCAGTACAAAACTAAATTTCACACCTCACGAAGTGTGAAATAATGCCCTCCCGGTTTTGACTGTTTTAGGGGCTAAAACGCACTGTCTTCGCTGCCGGGGATGACATACAATAAATGGACGACCTTTTCGTTATTCGTGAATTGGAGAATATGATGAACAAAAAAATGCCCTATTATATTGCCGGAGCCACGGGTCTGATCGCGTTGGTCAGTATCGGGTCAACGGTGTCGCTTTCATCCAGAAACAAAGCGGCCAAGGCGACCATCCTCGATCTTCAGACGCAGATTGCCCGTATGGAAGCCGCCGTGCCGGATGTCTCGGCCGAGCCGGAGATCATTTATCTGGATTCCAGCGGCGAGACC